>NZ_NUQC01000028.1:0-40896 GCF_002585125.1 Bacillus sp. AFS029533
TATGATCCCAACTATTGGAGTGGAGGTTTTGGTACAAGAGCTTTAAAACTTTGGATTAATCATTTATTTAATACACTACCTCTTGTACGTGTAGGTTATACAACTTGGTCTGGTAATCATCGTATGATTAAAGTTGGAGAAAAATTAGGAATGACAATGGAAGCAAGATTAAGAAAATGTCGTTTTTATGATGGGAATTATTATGACTCGATTCGTATGGGGTTATTGCGAGAAGAGTGGAATGAATTCTTAGAAAAAGATGGTTTAATCGAAGTACAGAAAATATGATAAAAGACATTTAAAGAAAATTTTTATTTAACTAACGCATGCGTTAGTTGAAGATTAAAAGCAGCCAATGGCTGCTTTTTTATTTTAGTATTGGGCAGAGGTGTTGAATAAGGCTCAGTAGTAAAAAAAATGTAAAAACTTACTAATTAATATTAATAAGAATATTGTTATTATTAAATTAAATGCGATTTACACTTATGGGGGATTAAATTGAATTATTTTAGAAGTTTCAAAGAATGGCTTACAAAAGATTACATTAAAAGAGATATGTCATCATTAATTTTCATATCAGTTATAATTCTATTTATCTTTTTTAGCATTAAATATCAGTGGGGGAAGCCTCTTTCGGCAATTAGTAATTTATTTGGTAGTTTTTATTTTATAGCAGATATCGTATGTTTTTTTCTATTTATAATATTAATCAGAGTGATTGAAGATGGGATCCGAAAAATAGTTGGAAACGGAAAAGATATCGGATTGGTCTCTTCATTACTCTATATAGGTGTATTAATTTCTGTAATTATTATTGTTAACCAATATTATTTATAGAACTAACGTATGCTCTAGTTGAATATGATCACGAGTCGCATTTGCGGATTTATTATTCACATAAAGGATAGGAGGCAAGCACAGTTGAAAAAATTTTTTACTTTAGCAATCTTAAGTATTGGTATTGTTCTAAGTATTTTATCTTGGTTTTATAATCATAACGAGGTAATATCTTTAATTTCGAGAATTTCCATAGGAGTGGGAATCCTTATAAATACCATTTCTATATTTAAACAAAAATTGTCCAAGGCATATTTATATTTAATTATAATTTGTTTTTCTTTTTTTCTATTGCTAGATGCTTTTAGGTTTGTAAAATTATTTATGTAATATTCTTATTATTGATGTACAGCTAAGTCTAGCTTTAGTTGAAGATCATTAGTTGTTCGGTAGCGTTTTTTCCATTCTAGTAACTGGGAAAACTATAAAATCAACTGAATTTTGAAGAGTATATTGGAGGGGATTATTTTGAATGCAACCCTAGCAATAATAATTGGATTACTTATGGTAGCTTATTCTTTTTTTATGCAAAAAAAAGTAATAATGTGTTCTTGTTCAAAGAAATCGAATTGATATTTGAAAAAAAAATTATTATAGGGAGATATTTTTAAGTGGAAAGAATAGACCGTATATTTCATGGAGATCACAGATATCTTTTTTATTTCCTTACTTGCGTGATTTTAATTAATATTGTTTCAATAATTTATAGGGTAGTAAGAAGAAAACCTATTTTAGTACAGAATTGGAAACAATTCTTTATTACGATCGTACTTGCTGCGATTATGATATTTATTATATTTCAGACCATTTAAACATTATGAACTCGGAGATTACTTGAAATGAAGAAACTTCATGAGAAGAATTTAATTCATAAAAAGGATTATCACTTTTTTGTTGATGGATTGGTTCAATTAGCAAAACCAAAATGGTTTCAACCTATTTTTATTTCAATTGTTTGCTTAGCTCCACTATTAAACCTTGCGTTTGGTTTTACGAAAATGAATCAACCAATCTTGTTAATGATTCTTTTGGTATTTGCTATTAGTTTTATGATTTACTCTTGGTTTAATTTTGTGAAACAAAGACAAAATTTCAAAAAAAAAGAAGTCGGTATAACAAAAATACATTATTTTATTGATCAAAATGAGCATTTAAGTGAAGAAGACTTAGAAGAAAAAATTAGCAAGATGATTAATGAAATATTTAAAAGTTAAGTAGATACTTATGAAACTATCGAGCACGTTAGTTGAAGAACATGAAGGGGCTGTTTTGTCAGTCCTTTTGTTATGGAATTAGGGAGTAAAACAGATTTGTTTATGATATTTTATAAGTAAATGAACTTCTTGGGGGTATACATATGGGATGGTCGAACTATGAAAAAGCATTAGCGCTATTAGAACAAAACAAAGTTGATTATGATTTTGTTAGTGGATGTTCGGACCATTTAATTGAGAAAGCAGAGACTGCACTAAGTTTGAAATTCTCAAAAATCTATAAACATTTTATTAATAATTATGGTGCAGGTGTTTTTGCAACATATGAAATTTTAGGCGTTACTCATGAGAACTTTCATGAATCACCAACTCTAGACTATCCAGATGCAGTTCGATTCACTTTGACAAAAAGAAGACTGAAGCGTTTACCAGAAAACTTTATTACTATTATAGATTATGATCCAGACATAGTATATTGTTTAGATTTTAGTAAGCTCAATGACGAAAACGAACCAGCAGTCGTTTCTTTTAATTTAGGTGAGGACTGGGGAGAGCAAAAATTGATTGCTGAAGATTTTGGTGATTTTCTTTTAGAGATTATCCAAGATGAAATAGAAGCATTAAAATTATCGCCAATTAAAATTATTTATGATGTAGTGGCACTAAAGGGTACATGTTATGTGGAAATTAAACCTGGAAAAGATACAGGTGATCATTGGAATAAAGATTCTATTTACTTTACCGACGAGACTTTTACATATTTATCAATTTCGATTGAGAAGATGTATAAGAGATATAGCCTTTGGGGGTTTAGTGAAATTGATAAATATACTTGGGGCTTGATCCTCGATGACTTAGAAGAGCTGAAACTATTTTTAAAAGAAAATCCAAAAGAAAATGAAGTTAAAAATAAGATTGGATTTTTGTTTGATGACAAGACAGAATCCCAATTTAAAGAAAACTTTAATCAAAACGTTTTAGAATTAATTAATTTGATCATAGATTTTCAAAAATGGATTTCTGAACAATGTAAAAGTCATGATTATATAACAATTTTAGGAATTTAATTTACTATTCGTTGTTCAACGGCTCTTTTTTGTTCAACTAAATGGCAGTTTAGTGGAATAAGGAATGATATAATTAGTATCAAAATAGATTAGAAGGGTGTTTGAAATTATGAAGTTTGAATATAAATTACTAGGGGCTGGTTGGGCAAATTTTAATATACAAATTAATTCCCAAAGTTTTAGTTTTAGTCCTGGTTATCTTACAGATGCATTAGGTGGACTATTAAATGCAATAAAAATAATTCATCCAGTATTTGATACAGAAGGCGACTATAAAGAGGGTGGCTCGTATTACTTTTGGGATGCAGAACCTGATAGGTTAGACTGGAACTTTAAATATATAGATAATGAAAATATACACGTTAATCTTACCTACTTTGAAGATGATGAAGGAGATGGTGTAGTAGTATTAAACCAAGAATGTCCTTATGATGTTTTTCTAAAAGAAGTACTAAGAGAAGTCGAACTTATTTTACTAGAGTTTGGAATCGTTGGATATAAAGAAATGTGGTGTGAAAATGAATTCCCATTAAGTACGTTTTTAGAGTTAAAACATTATTTGGTAAACAAGAAACGTTTTCCAATAGTTACAAATATATTAGCAAATAAAGAAGAGAAAAAGAGTGATTTAAAATTTGAAATTGATTTCATCAATAAAATAAACTTATGCAACTAACGCATGCTTAAGTTGAATAGCAAGAACCATTTAAAGTGGTTCTTTTTTTATTATTAAATGGCACATTGTTAATAACAATCGAGTTATTAAGGGAAGATAACACCAGAGGTGAGTAGAAAATGAAGATTAAAGTGATGATTTTTTTGTTCATTATGATGTTATCTTTCGGATCGATTGTAGGATACGCGCAACCTAAAAAGTGTCCTGTGTTAAGTGACTTAGACAAAACATCAATGAAGGATCAAAAAGAGGTAATTGAAGCCTTAGATACCTTAATACCAAAAACTTATGGTACAGGTTTAGAGGATCTTCCTGAAATTTATACGAAGTGGAATGTAGTTACGGCAAAGCCATTCCCTAAAACAGTTGGTGTGAAAGAAGAAGAAGATTATTTTGGAATGGCAAAATATTTTTGTGGGAAAGAAATTGCTGAAAAATCATGGCTTGTCCGTTTAGATTTCCCAAAAGCACCTGGAGCTAACTTAGCCCAAGGTCAAATATTTTTAGCTAAAAGTAAAGAAAAAGGATGGTTTGTTTGGTTCCGATACCACTAAAATGCTTATGCAACTAACGCATGCTTTAGTTAAACATTATGATCGACTATTTAGTCGATTTTTTTATAGCACTACCATGAAAAATACTTTCAGTATAAATGTAAAAAAGGCATTACTAAAGAAGACGTCTTCATTTTAATTTTTAAAAAAGCGTCTTATGACTTATATATTAGGAAATTAGTTTATTAATTGATGGATTATGAAACTTCTGAAATTGATACAGTATAACCTAGATTTTCTAGTCTTCGAACCGAATAACGGACTATAGATTTTTCTTTTTGTTTATCATAATACTCTTCGCCTAAGTCTACATACATTTCTTTTCTCGTTAGAAGATAATAAGCAATTCTTAACATGGCATGTGCTACTACAATGCCTGCTCTTTTCCTACCTTTTCGGGCTGCTGATCGTCTATACATTGCACCAAGGTAGTTTTTGGATGCAGCTACTGAATGTGCGGCTTCAGTTAAGGCAGATTTTAAATATTTATTGCCTTTTTTGGATTTAGTAGACTTTCTTTTACCAGCACTTTCATTATGTCCAGGAACTAGCGCTGCCCAGGAACATAATCGAGGTGCACTTCCAAATTGGTTCTCTAGATCTGTACCAATTTCTGCTAGAATCTGTTCAGCCATACGTTTAGCGATACCAGGTATTGAGTCCAGCCGTTCAATGTCTTCTTGATAAGAGCTTACTCTTTGGGTTACTTCTAAATCGAGTATTTCAATTTGTTCAGTTAGAAAATCAATGTGAGTTAATATTGTTTTCAGCATCATACGCTGATGAGTACTAACATAACCTTGAAGCGCGAGTTCAAGTTCGTCCTTTTTGCGTTTTAATGAACGGCGAGCCATACTTGCTAGTTTAGTAGGATCTTCTTCGCCATCTGCGATGGCGTAAAGCATCTCCTTAGCTGAAACACCCATAATATCTGAAACGACAGAGCCTAGTTTAATGTTTGCGCCTTCTAGTACTTTTTGAATACGATTATGTTGTCGAGCGCGTTCTTCAATGATACTTCGACGATATCGAACGAGCTCTCTTAGTTCTCGTTGGTTTCGATCGGGTACAAAACTAGCCGTCAGTAACCCATGGCGGAGAAGCTGGGCAATCCATTCCGCATCTTTTACGTCGGTTTTTCGTCCAGGTACAGCTTTCATATGTTGCGCATTGACGACTAAAAACTCTATTTCTTCGGCTTCAATTAGGTTAACAATAGGTTTCCAATATACACCTGTGCTTTCCATCGCAACATGAGTGCATCCATGTGATTTTATCCAATCCATCAGTTTCAATAAAAAAACAGTTTTTGTAGAAAAAGTTTGAATCTCCTTTCCTTTAGGTGTCATTATGCAGGCAGTAACGTTGTCCTTATGGACATCTATACCGCATACTCGTTCAATGATAACTTCCATTGAATTCATCCTTTCTATGGCTTATAAAAATGGAGGCTGGTGCAAAAATCAGAATAGGATTAATCTACCATGAGTGCTTCCCGTAAGGGAGCGACAGTCTGTGATGCACCGTGATCGTTGGAGTCAAACTAAATGATGGGCTCTTAATGGCACCATAGTGTATCGACCTTCCTCACCCAGCCATAGAACCAGTATTGACGGATTTAATTAGTTATTGTAGTAGTTTTAATGTCCTGTCAAAAAAAAGAAGACGGAATGACTTTTGAGTCAATATATACAGAAAAAGAAATAACTAAAATCGTTTACGGAAAAAATGGAAACTTTAAAGAATTAACAGACCTTGAGAATATTAATAAGTGGGTTAAGAATGTCAAGAAGATTAAGTTTATTCGTGACGAAAATCAAGAAGACCGCGCTGTCCTTTTACTTTTTGACGACGGATGCTCAGTAAAGGCTTATCATAAAGGTAAAGAAATGGGAGACTTTAAACTACTAAAATTAAAGGGCGAATACTACAAGAGTAATACTGAATTTAATGAACAAGTAAAAACTTTATGCAAATAGAATTTTGAATTTCCTTATGTAGCTAACGTAATGCGTTAGTTGAACAAGAGTATATTAAAAAGTCGATTTTCGAAAAAGGAAGTCGACTTTTTTGATCCTTTATAACAAATGTAGTCAAATCCCTTTAGTGTTGATCTAAACCAAATTGCACTAATTAGCAGGCGTACTGTATTCTCAAGCAAAAGGTATAATCTGTAATCTGAAGAATATATAAATGTAAACCTTGAAAAGGAGTGATTCTTATTTCGTTGAAGGTAGCATATCGATACTTCTTATATTCGGTTGGTTTCTTTATTACAATTTTCATTGTATTACAACTCCAACAATTGTTGAAACAACATACAGCTGAAACTTATAATTTCATCCCAATGATAATTTATGCCCCTTTGTTATACATCATCATTGGGATAATCCTCGGATTACCTACAATTCTTAAAGAGAACAGTAAAAGTGGAAGATGGGCATTCAAATTAGAAAAATTGGTATTTGTTGGTGTACCAGCACTATATATTGCATTGTATCCTTTGATTTATGCCAAAGCACGTATCTTGATGTTACCAAACTATATAAGCACTGTTCTTTTGTCTAGTGAAATATATCTCGTTGCTGCCCTAATTTTTGGATATATACTCATAACTGTTTTAGAAAAGAAAAATATAGAACATCCAGGGGTTCAAACGAATGTGTAGTGTAATAAAGCTATGTAACTAACGCAATGTTTTAGTAGAACAACATGATCGGCTGTTTAGTCGATTTTTTTATTGAGCGAAATTGGCAGGATAATTGAAAAGAATATCCATAAAAGGGCACTCCCCCCTACTAGACATATCACTACGATAATCTGTCACTATAATAAAACTTGTCGATAAATTATTAATTCTAAATGAATAGTAAAATAAAAATTAATTAAAATTTTAAGTTATAATTTTTGTATTAAAAAATGAGAAAATAGGGAGTGAAATAATGAGGAGAAATATCTTCATTGTAAGTGCATTCATTTTGTTTATTGGAATTATTGGTGGAACCATAAGTTACGCAACTACTACAAATACAAATTATTATGGGTGCGTCAAGAAATCAGATGGTGTTTTAAGAGTCATTAGTAAAGGTAGTAAATGTAAGTCACAAGAAACGTTAATTACGTGGAATTCAAAAGGTGATAAGGGCGATAAAGGAGTTCAAGGTCCTAAAGGATCTACAGGCGCGACGGGACCTCAAGGTGCAAAAGGAGAGCAAGGTATTCAAGGTCCTAAAGGCGATAAAGGTGAACAGGGGATTCAAGGTCCTAAGGGGGATAAAGGCGAGGGAGTCGGAATCAAGGCAACTTATGCGAGTATCATTTCTGACTATTCACATAGTAAAGTCAATTATGCTTTAAAATTCGTTGATTACCAGTATTTAGACCCGATTAGTTATGCGATAAATCAGTCGGATGACCAGATTACGGCAAGGCACGTGGACGATCTAAACGGAACGATATTCACACTTAAAACGCCTGGTGAATACAAAATTACTTATCATGGAGATGAGCGCGCGGGTTACCTTCAATTGTATCGCTATCCCTCTACTGCTAGTGGGGCAGTTGATTATTACGAACGCTTAGCAACTTTGTATTCATACGATTATGACTATAACACTGGGGAAGCTTATCTAACGATAGACTCACCTGTTCAGTACTTTTTTGGACAATGGTATATGCAAGGTAGTGAACCTAATCTTTACGCACTCTCAAATTCATTAACGCCAACACGTGTGAGTGTTACAATCGAAAAAGTAAAATAATTTAGTGAATCTTTACTTTTAAGACTCTTGAGTCTTATTTTTTTACATAGGCTCTGTTAAAGTAAATTGTTGATTTTTGAATAAAAGAATAAGACCACAATATTGAACTAACGCATGCGTTAGTTGCAGAGTAAAAGCAGTCATTGGCTGCTTTTTTTTATGTATTTGGCAGGTTAGTGGAACAAGAATGAAGAAAAAAATAGGATATTTCACCTTGGAAAATTGAAGTGAATTTTTGTTAAAATGAGTGGGAAGTTTAGTGGGTTTTTAATTAAAAATTCCCTTTTGTAGTGAGAAATTATTGTAAAGGAGCTTATAGATGCTAAATTACATATGGTTAGATGACAAATCTCCTATATTAAATCAACTTCCAAACGGATTTAAATCAGCAGCAATACTATTTCACCCATTTATTCAATGCCCAAAGATTGGGAACAAAATAAAAGAAATAACGCATTTGAGCACATTTATCCAAGTGATGAGGAAACCTTGTATCTAGGTAAACAAGTAAGTTGGATGAGTATGATGCATGATTGTGGTTTTACAAATTTTAATGAGATAGCAATTGCATTAAAAACATCAATTGGTGCATTTAAAAAACAATATATAAGAGATGATTTAGCTGGAAAATTAAACACTCTTATAAAAAAAGATTGTTTTTATCCTAACGGGGATTATACTTCGGTATTTTTAATCCAAAATTTAAAAATAGTTTTAGAATCTAAAGGGGCTAAAAATTTTAGCTACTCTGATCCATTATTAGACAATAGTGGTGTTTTAGAGATTGAAAAACTTACTCCTTTAGATATCAGCGATTTGGCTCTTAAAGAATTAATTATTACAGATGAAAATATGGATTTCGCATTTATGAATGTATATGATTCTTTTATTACTATATTTATGACACGAGACGAAAAGATTGATGAGATTGTAAAAAGGATGGGATGGGATGGGATGGGAAGCTATAATATGTGACGACAAAACATATATTAATTGGTATTTGTCAAATCCCCGTTAGAGTTGTGTTTGCAACTTTTTTTTTAGACGTTATGCGACTAACGCATGCTTTAGTTGAACAACATGATCGGCGGAGTGAAAAATTGGTTCTACAACTGAAAAGAAAGTTAATTATTAAAATTAGATTTCTTTTACGTTTGTATAAAATTAAATTCCCATTAAATTTATTTAACAAAAAATTAAGAAAACGTTTACATCCATTATATGGAATTAGTAAAATAGTAATAGAAAACTAAATAGGTAGAGGGGATAAAGGGATGAGGAAAGTTGCAACAGTATTAGCTATTTTACTTGTGTTTTTGTTTCAACAAAATGCATATGCACACTCTGGAGGAACCGATGCAAATGGGGGGCACAACTGTTCCGCAAAATCACAAGCAAAGGGACTTTGTTCAGGATATCACTACCATAACGGTGGCGGCTCAACTTCAAGCGGAGGTTCTAGTTCTTCTGGAAACTCTAATAGTTCATGGGATAAAGATTGCTCTGATTTCTCTAGCTACGATGAAGTAGTTGAATATTGGAATAAAAAGGGGTATACGGCTACTTATGACCCAGAGAAATTGGATGGTTGGGGAAACGTGGTTGATGATGGAATTCCGTGTGAGGTTCCATCTGGGTATGACACTTCAACGATAAATGGAAGTCCTGAACAAAAAGCAAAAGCACAGGCTGTAAGAGATTCTTCTAAAGGTGAAAAATCTGGCTATACAGCTGGTTTAATTGATGGTGAAAAAGGAAATTTAAATGATTCATCAACTTCTGGTTCTGATGCTTATCAGGAAGGGTTTGGAAAAGGGTATGAAACTGGCTACAAAAAAGGTGCAGCAGAATTAGAAAAACTTAAATTTAAAGCGAGTAATGAGGGTTACGCGTTGGGTAAAAAACAAGACGAGGTTACAATTCCTAAAAGCTACATATCAATTAACGCTTTAAAAGATACATATGAACAAGGCTTTAAAAAAGCCTTAACTGAAAGGTATACAGCTCTCGGTTTTAAAGATGGAAAGTCAGATGTATTAAATGATCTTAAAAATGATAATGCCATTATTGTAGATTCCTATAAAAAAGGTTATGAAAAGGGTCAAGCGGAATTGAAAAAAACTTACGTCAAACAAGGATATGATGCAGCATTTAGGATGGTTAAATATAAACAACCTAAATTAAAAAATGATAAATATATTGGATGGTATAGAGAAGGTTTTAACTCTAATAAAATAGTAAAATCCATAGCGAAAGTCGCTTTCAATGCAGGTTTAAATGGTGAAAGTAATAAAGTTCCTGAGAAATATACGCATGCTGATGTAATTTATCAATACAATTATGTAAAAGGGGAACAGGAGAAAAAAGAAAATAATCGTCAAATAGTTGGTACACTTGCTTTTGGTGTTGCGGGATGGTTAGGTAGAAGATTTTATGTTGCCAAAAAAATGCTTAAATAAGGGGTGTGGACGGAATGGGAGTATACCAAAAGATTTGTTACGCAGTTGAAGATATATTTGTAAAGTTTCTTACAAGGAACTCGGATAAAGAAAAAGCTTTAAAAAAAGTTCAAACATATCGAAATAATATAGCTGAAGAGAAAAGTCGTAAGAAACAAGTAACTCTTAAACGTACTCAAGAACGACAACGTGCCGCTGATGAAAAGAAAGAACAAGAAAAGCAAAGAATCCAATCAGTCCTTTCTCGAATGGTTGATGTGAAAAACTTAGATTACACACAATATGAATACAACGAAGTAAAAAGGAATGAAGCATTTTTTAAATGGGTTTATAACAATATTTTTGAAACTGGAGAGCAAGGTTTAACATTTATCAATTGTGAGTTTGATAAATCTAAAAAGAAAGAAATTAAAGGTTTTCTGATTGCTACAAATAAAAGAGTGTGGTTTATAGATAACAGTCAAACGATGGTACAAAAGTTCCGCTATCAAACGATAAAGGATGTTTCTTGGTTTAAGGACGGTATGTTGGAGAAAGGTTTATACTTACAATATGGTGTCAAACGCTTGGAATTTGATGAGATTTTCGATGCAAATCAAATGAAAAGAATAGGGAACACTATTTTACAAATTTCTCAAACAGCATAATTAAAAAGTGAGTATTTTTTACTCAGCCTCATATCCAAGAGTTCCCTCCATAAAATTCTCAGGGTACATATTAATAAAGTGAAGTAATAAACCAACGCATTTAGTTTATTAACTACTGGGAGCCAATCATGAAAAGCACCTCCAATTGTTAGTTGTGTCTAACAATTGGGGTGCTTTTCACGTGGAAGCTCCATTTTTAAGCCAAAATAATATACATAATATATGGTACATATTGAAATGTTTTATAAAAGACTTTAAAATGTTAAGTCTTGATAGTTTTATCCGATTTTTTAAGTGACCAGAAAAATATTAATCACCTGACAAATGTATCGGATGGATTGTAATTAGACTAGATAATGGATATGACATCAACTATTGAAATCATAGAAATAGTACGAATAGAGTCATATTTATCTACAAAGTTAATAGAAGCGTTTATCCCATCAACTTTTTTGATTTTTCCAATTGCTGTTTCAATACTACCTTTAACCCAATAAACTAACGATACATCATTTTTTCTTTCGACAGCTTCAACAAGAATATAATTGATACGTTCCTGCTCATCGTCATTTAATATAGGATGGGGAACCTTTTTTTGATTATCGATAATTTCAGCAATCCCTTTAAACTGCTGTGGAATCGATGCAAAAGGTTGCCATTTAATAATACCTCGACCCATTCGATCTTGTGTCATGCGAAATGACCTCCAATTTTCTTATTATTACCTCTAATAGTGCTGAAATCTGTAAAACTGCATGCTCTCAACAAACTATTTTTTCCATATTTACGTCTTATTGAATCCATCACAGCTGATAAATTTTGCTCCTTTTGCTTTTTAATTGGATTAGTAAAAAATGAAATTTGTTCTGTGCCAGTATTTACAAAGTTCTTTAAAGCGATCGATATAGTCCTTACAGGTTCTTGATTATAATTTTCTTCTAGAATTTTAAGACAAACTTGATAAAAGTCTTTTGTTAAATTTGTTGGTTCTTCAATGGTGACACTTTTAGAAAATCCGCCAATGCCAGAACTATAACCAATCCCAAAATGAATAGTTCTTGATTGATTGTTTTGATTTCTCAATCGAAAACAAACTTCCTCAAGTTGTTCTAGTATTAACGTTTTAATTTCATGTGAATGATAGTCTCTTAATAGAACTTGGCTTTTGCCAATTGACTTATCTTTCGGTTTGTAGTCTTTCATTTCGCCAATTCGAGAGTAATCAATTCCGTTAGAATGGAGATGTAATTCTGTACCTATCACATTCCCAAATTGTTTGATTAAAACTTCTTTCGGGTATCGTGCCAACTCACCAATAGTAGTTATGCCTAATCTGTTTAACTTCTGTTCAGTTTTCTTAGCAATGCCCCAGAATTTACTTAAGGGAGTAATATTCCACATTTTTGTAGGAACATCAACATAAGTCCACTGTGATATACCACTCGGATGTTTTTTACTTTCTATATCCATACAGATTTTTGCGAGTAACAAGTTACTGCCAATTCCAATAGAACTCGAAATGCCAAAATGATCATAAATATCCTGTTGGATTTTGAGAGCTAGATCAATAGGGGATAGCTTATGAAGTTTTTCATAACCTTTCATTGAAAAAGCAAATTCATCAATAGAATATTGCATGAAGTCGATAGGAGCAACGTATTTAGTAAGCATAAGTTCAGTAATTTTATTTGAAATATTTACATACAAACTCATTGATGGATTGACAATATAAATGTCATTTTGTTTAGGTATTTCGAAAAGTCGATTTCCTGTTTTAATTCCTAATTTCTTCATTTCAGGTGTAGCTGCTAGGACTACTGAACCATCTCTATTTGTATCACCTACGACTGCCAATTTAACTTTAAGTGGATCCAATCCCATTAATATACAACTAACTGAGGCGAAGAATGACTTCATATCAACAAAATAAACGAGGTCTTCAGGGAAATTTGAATAATCGTACATAATAAGTACCTCCAATTAACGGAATGTATGTTCTTATTTTTATATCTTTATTTATTATACACAAACATTTGTTCTTGTATACAATAATTTATGGGGAATAAGAACTTTTGTTCTGGTTTATTAAGAGGTCTGAGGTACAATTGATAAAAACTTTAATTAATAGCTTTGTTTAAGAACAAGACTGATATTTCTTGTTGAACTAAATGACAGTAAAGTTGAACAAGAATAATCGTAATTGATATTTCCAAAACTAAAAAATAGAGTTTAATATAAGCTAGGAGGTTACCCATTTGGTTATTTTGGGAACAAGTAATTTTTATGATGATACAACTTGTCATGTAAGAAATGGCTTTTTGATATTTATAGTTGTAGGAAATTCACTATTATGAGGAAATATAATTTTGTTATTCTATTCCTCATTGGATTTTTAATTAATTCATCCAGCCAAATAGCTGAAGCAAAGAATAATATCAATCAACGGGTTCCTTTTTTGGAACAATTAATGTCGCACTCATTAAAGCATGAAGAGGTTCAATACATTAAAATTAAAAATGATTCTGGGCAAGAGCGTTTATTCAGTATTAACGATGGTTTTCAAGAACTTGTACTCAGAAAAGTGGTACACTGGCTTAATAACTCTAGCCGAGTAAATGGAACAAAGGTATCTATAAATAATCCATCCAATAAATTGACGTTAAAAATGGCAAACGATGAAGTAATTACCATTGAACCCGCTTATACGTGTGTAGTTGACAATAAACGAAAAATCTGCACGGCTAAAGATGGAGAATTAATTGTTTCGGAAAATAACCAAAAAATAAGATTAAAGTCACAGCCTCTTTATGATTGGCTAGTAGTAGGGTGGAGAAAAGAATTGGACGGACCTACTAAAGAAGAGTTGCTTGAAGAGGCATTGTATACACGTTATTTAAATTATTTGAGTCCAGCTTATTCTGATTTTTTTATGTGTCCAAAAATCAGAATTGAACCTATTGATGGGGACCCCAGAAGACATCTCATTTTTGCCAGTGCTTTAAACTATTCAGGACACCACGGTGGAGATTATGATAAACTTACTTTTTCTGTAAGGGATTCTAATATAACAGGGTTACAAGTGACAAATTTAAAAATTGAGAAACATATTTCGCAAGAAGATAGCAATAAACAATGCCAAAAGTTCGATTAAAAATATTATATACGGAAGGGGCGTTTCTTTTAGAGAGGGGAGCGCTTCTTTTTTGGTTATTTTGGCAAATCAAAGTGACAATTAATTAGTGAAGCATTGTACTTCAAATAAAGCTAACGTTATTCGAACAAAAAAAGGAGCTGTTGATTATTCAGCTCTTTTTTTACTTTCTGACATTATAGTTTAAAAAGGACTTGATATAGGAATGTAGAATTGGATAATATACACAATTATCCATAACGAGAATTCGGGATAGAAACTATTTTTCGAATATGAACCATAAAAATAAATAACAAAATTAATCTAGATCGAATTTCTGTGAAAATGATAAACATATTCTACTATCTTAAAATAAACGCGAATAGGAGTTATTATGGCAAGATGTCAAATTTGCGATTATAAATGGAGTAAGAAATCATTGTGGAAGCTTTCTTACTCAAGGGAAGGTGTGAATTGCTCCAATTGTGGTCAAAAACAATTTATCTCTTTTGATACACAAATTTTTATAACGTTGTGATCGTTTTCTTCTATATTTGGTGTTTTTATTATTATTCTATTTCCTTCATATGTAAAGCTGAGTAATAAAAACACAGGAAATTGGTGGAGTTAATAAATACAACGGGTTATGTATAGATTGATACTTAAAGTATCTAATAAGATAACTAGTAATAGTAAATGGAAATATGCACAGTATTAAAGGAATTGAGAAAAATACCATGGAGGAAAATAAGTGACCCTAAAGCTATCTAAAGTTAAATTGAGCTTAGCAAGAGAATATTTAATGACTAAAGGTAGAGATTTAGAAAAAGAACTATATAAATATCATTTTGAAAACGGTAGTAAAAAATCTGTTATTTATGAGCTAGAAAAGTATCAAGGAGAAAATGGTGGATTTAAAAATTTAGGTGAAGGTGAAAGGTTATCTGAAAATGCCATGGATACCAATATGGCGTTTCAAATCCTACATGATATTAACGCTAGTAGCAATGAGGAAATTGTTCGTAACGGTATTGATTATATAATGAACTCCTATGATAAGGATCTCAAATATTGGTATCCAAATCAAAAAGATTCGCCTGTAGAATATTATATGATAACAGATAAGTGGGCGAATCCATGTGCAGAATTAATTGCCTATTTACATGAATATCAGGAACTTGTTCCTACTCATTTTCTCGCTGAAGTGACAGAACAAGCTATGAAAAAACTACCATTGCTTAATAAGGATGGTTGGTTTGCTACACTTTGTTTTCTTCGATTAGCTGAACGAGTTGAAGATTCATTACGTGAAAAAATAGTAGAAAAAGTTGAAACCAATATATTTGACATAATCGAAACAAGGAAAGAGATTTGGTCAAATGACTATTGCGCAAAACCTTTTTGGTATGCTCCCTCACCCCGAAGTTCACTATATTCTCTCCTTAAGGAACATACTATACCTTATCTAGCGAATGAGATACTTTCCCAAGAAGACGAGGGTAATTTTATCTTAAACTGGGAAGCTGATACAGGGGAGAAGGAATGGAAAAGTATTATTACAATGGAAGTATTACGTACTTTAAAGAATTATGACATGATTTCTTTATAAGGAGAGTTCGGTTTGTATAATAAAATTCTGATAAATCAATTCGAGAAAGGCAAAGCATTTATTAAGATGAACGGTCGGAAATTAGAAAGCGCTCGGTTTGACTTTGAGTTTGAGAATGGTGATAAAGAATCAGTATTGAACGAATTAAAAAAGTATCAGAATGAAGATGGTGGTTTTGGTAGAGCCATAGAACCAGATTTTTTGTTACCAAATTCATCTCCAATGGGTACGTGGGTTGCAGGACAAATCTTGATGGAAATCGATTTGGATGCAGATCATCAAATGGCAAAACAAATGATTGATTATCTTGTTCAAACAAATAATAGAGGATCAGGTATGTGGGATTCTGTGTTAGCAGAGACAAATGAATATCCTCATGCGCCTTGGTGGCATTGGACAGAGGGTGTGCAAGAAAATTGGATGTTTAATCCTGGGGTAGAACTAGCTGCTTTCTTAGTACATTGGTCGACTGTGAAAAGTGGGTCTGCGGAAATTGGATGGCATTCGATTGGAAATGCAGTTAAACATTTAATGCAAAAAAATGAAATGGATCGACATGAAATAAATAATTATCAGCAATTTATTAAAATAATTGAACCGTATAAAGAACTGCTTGAACTTAGAACTCACCGCTCTTTAGAAAGTATCTCTACTAAAATACTAGATTTAGCAGAAAAATGCATAGATAAAGACGATTCCAATTGGGGAACAGGGTATAAAACTCTACCATTAGACTTTATTGATCATCCCAGCCATCCACTATGCGAAAGATTAGGTCATTTAATCGAAAAAAATTTAGAATTTTATGTACAACAAATTAATAAGGATGGAGTTTGGGACATTTCATGGAGTTGGGGAAGTTACCCTAAATACTTTGAAATCGCAAGACAACAATGGATGGGAGTTCTTGCAGTAAATAGGTATAAACAATTTAAAGTATTTGGCTACTTGTAAATATATCTGTAACAAGAGCGAACTTCCAATGTACTTAACGTCTAGTTAAGTGCTTTTTTCTTTCAGTGGAGCATAAATAAGATTTGTGTATTAGCAACAATCATGTAAAAAGACTTCATATAAAGGAGCGAATTAAATGAGTCAACTTTCCGTGAGTGAGCTACTTAAAATCAAAGAACCTGCTGATCGTGTACAGATGTCAGTGTCTCCTAATGGAGAGTGGCTTGCTTTTTGTTTAAATGGTCAAACTCAACACCTGTCTAGCGGAGTATCGCAAGTAGTAGAAGGAAACTCGCAATGGGTATGTAACCTTGAAACGGGTGAAACATTACAGCTAACCAATCAAGCGAAAAGTAGTTGGGGCGGAGTATGGTCACCTGTAGGTACAACTCTAGCATTCTACGCAGATACTAATAATACTGCACAAGTTTGGTTATGGACACCTTCTAATAAAACTGTGAAACTTGCAGCAGACACTATTGTCCGTCCATTCTTTGGATTCGAAAAACCAATTTGGACGAATGATGGAAAGTGCATTATTGTAAAATCGATGCCATTAAAAGTAGTTGATAATTCATATTTTTATTCATTTAAGAACTCGAACGAAATACACTCTAGTAAAAATGATATGCAACCTAAAGTATTTAAAACGAATCAAGAACAAACAGCTCAGCAAGGGAATCATAATTGGATAAAACGCTATCATTCAAATATATCAATTATTGATATTCAAACAGGGCAAAGTAACATTCTTTTTCATGATGTATTTCCAGTTGGAATGGAATTATCAAAAAGTGGGAAATATCTTGCTTTTACAAATTGTTTAGGGACCCAGAATATCCATTCTCAACAATTAATCTATGATTTATGTATTACATCAATTGAACAGAAGAATGAGCTTGTTCATCTTGAAAAAAATATCAAAATGGAATATGGATTAAGTTTTTCGTGGGAACAGACCAATGATTCATTAATCTACACTTCGATTGGAGAATTATTAGGTGGTGAGGTATATTCAATCGATATTGAGTCATCTGAAAAAGTAAAATGTTTCAGTGCCCAACCTACTATTCTATTAGGGAGAGAATATGATGGACCTACAACACTACTTAATGGAGATCTGTTACTAATCGTAAAAGGATGCCTATGGCGTATCGGAAAATACAAAAGAGAAATTATAAATGAGATTAAGATTGATGGTCGTGATATCGTAGCTGTCATGCCAGCTTCAGAACGAACTAATCAAGTTATTGTCCAAACAATCGATAAGATGAAAGCAATATATGGATTTTATAAAGTAAATTACGTAACGGGAGAATGTATGAAATTAGTCGAAGAGCCAAGCGCACATTTACCTTGGTTCGAGGGAGGAGCGGTATATAACAACACTAATAAATCAGAAATGGTTGCTTTTTTTTCTCAATCTGCAAATGAACCTCCTTGTATCAAAATATTGGATGTACAAACTCAACAAATTCGTCTCAGTTCAAAATTAAGTACGATTGATACGACTAAATTTGGCAAGTCAGAACTTGTCTTCTGGAAGCAAGGCGATCGATTATTAAGAGGTGCATTACTACTACCAAACAATCGAACGGGTAAAGTCCCCGTTATAATGCGTGTTTATGGGGGAGCGATCCAATCTGAAAACATTAGGAAATTCGGAATGAGTTCAAATCTTGCGGATAATCATCAATTGTTTGCCTCAAATGGATATGCCGTATTCTCCCCAGACTTGCCGATGGATCGGAAAAGTCATGAGCCAGCTTCGGAAATTACGCATGCAATTGAAATGGCGTTGGATGAACTCGTGAAGCACCCAGCAATTGATCCTGACAGAATTGGTATCATTGGTCACTCATTCGGAGGTTATTCCGCTCTCGTAGCAATCACCCGTATTCACCAGTTTAAAGCAGCTGTTATTTCTGGTGGGGTGGGAAGCTTAATCAGCATGTACACAAAGTTTGACCATCCAAATTATAATTACGGATGGGTTGAAGATGGTCAACCTAATTTGGCAGTGACTTTATGGGAGAATAAGGAACGATATATTAGGAATTCACCTTTTTTTGAATTACACAATATTCAAGCACCAGTATTAATTGTACAGGGAACAAAAGACCACATTTGTAAAGATGAAGCTGGACCAATATTTTCATCGCTTAATCGATTAGGAAAAATAGCGGAAATGGTTCTTTATGATGAGGATCACTGGCAAGGAACATGGCGTGAAAAGAACTTAATTGATTATTATGAAAGAGTAGTAAAATGGTTTAATACTTATGTTTAAGATAAAAACGAAGAGAGTGCCTAGGAAATTTTATTTTTCTAGGCACTTTCTTGTAGATCTAAGATTTCTAAATTAATAGCTTTATTGAAAACGTTGAAGTGATAAATGGAGATATGGTTGATAAAGCGTTAATTTGTTTATAAAATCCATTAGAAAATAGAAAATTAAAAAAGGATACATCATTAATGAAAATTACTCAACAAACAATTGATTATGTGAAAAGAAAACAATAGTGTGATTAAGTAGATTAAATCAAAGAATATTTACTGCGTGCGAGAATAGTTCCTTCTACTTATACAATTGGAAGAAGTCTTCCAAATGATGTGTTTTTAGTTGAATGGAAGGATGTTGTATCAATTAGAGGGAATAAGATTAGAGTATGATTAAAAACAGGAGGTATATATGAAGAAAATTTTCATGCTATTATGTTGTACGCTAATTTTATTCGGATGTTCAATGAAAACGAAAACAGAAACTAAAAATCCTCAAACTGTTGCACTTGTTGGGAAAACAGATGTCGACACGATTATATATACAGCAGATGAAGACCATAATCGCATTGAAACATTTGAAAAGGGATTCAAAGGAAAGAAAGAGCAATCAGGAGATATTGTAATGCCAAGTTCTGATATAACTTTATGGTTTATCAATGATGAGGGTAAAAAAGATGAATACAATGTTAATTACAAGCAAAACCTTGTATCTGGGATAGGCGGAAAAGTTTACAAACTTGACCCAAAGACAATCCAATTACTACAAGAACAATTTATGAATTAAATTTATATAGGGCTAACTCTTAGATATAAGCAGTGAATTCTTAAAAGCTTGGAGAAGGCTAAGGATTATTATGAACAAAGAGACAGTAAACCACAATAATAAACGAAATTAGGTATTCAATTACGATTATTTCATAGGAGAATAGAATGTTAAAGTCTAAAATAAGAATTGGTTTTCTCGTAATAATACTTTGCTCTGTCCTCTTTATTTTCTTAAAACCATCTACGCAAGTATATGGGAACAGTGAAAGAGGTATAGTGCAAGCTATTCAATCAACAAATGGATATGAAGACAAAGACGCAATTGAAATCTTAAAAATATTTGATTCAAAAAATGAGCGGACAGTTGCATTCTTATATAACAATCAACCTGCATACATTCATTTCTATAAAAATAAAGATGGCAATTATAAATGGACAAATATTGAAAGTTATGCAGAAGAGCCTCTTTCGATGTTTTTAGTTCAATTTAGAAAGTATTTAAACTTGAAACACATGCTAGTCGTTTCAAATAGTGAAAATCCCGTATCCAAAATGAAAATAAAAGTTATAGGAGAATCAACTAAAGAAATCGTATTTAACTTACATCCAAAATCAGCAGTATTAATGAAATTAGAAGATATGCCAAAAGCCAAAGACAACAAATTTGAGTATGAATATGAGTATTTTGATAAAGACGGTAATAAGATAACAGAAAATGACTTAATGAATTAAAACATATTTGTTGAACAGTGCAGACACTTTCGTAGATTGCTAATCAGACTAAGAAATCAATTGATAGAATTTATTCAAATTAATAAAGATGAATGCACATTGAAAATTAAAGAGTTAGCGGATTAGTTGATCAAAGAAATCAATATTTGTATCGAATAATCTTGTTAAGATAAATTTTTAAGGAGAGCGAAAATGAATAATTTTAGCTTAATTAATATATTAATAGTTTTAGCAGTAATATTTTTAATAGGTTTTGCGCTATTAAAGGTTGTAAAGAAAAGCATGGTATTTAAAAATAGGCTGTTTATTTTTATAGCTGTCTTAATAATAATTTTTTTAGGTTTTAATTTATTTGAAAGATTTTATGTAGAGCATTTGTCATTTAAAGAAGCTAAAAATTTTGCCGTTCAACATAAATTGCAATCTCCAGAAATTGAAAATGTTGGAAATAAAACAATATTATTTTATGAAAATAAAAATATATATGGATATTATGAATTAACAAAGATATTCGGGAAAGTTCATGAAGGTGGTTCGTTTAAATCCTCATTAAATTCTGATAATACTGTCACAACTTTTGGAGAAATGGACAATCAACAGAATTTTTCTGGAGTAGTTATTGATAATCCCTCTCTATTAAAACAAGGAAATAAGCTAATGATTGTAGATAATAAAGGTAAGAAATTTATTAAGGATATTGAAATAAATAAAAAAGTATATTTTTTTAATAGAGTGAATGAAATTGAGAAAGTTAAAATTCAAGATAAGGATAATAAAGTAATTTTTTAGATACATAATGCAACTAAGAATGTGTTAGTTGAAGATGAGGGGTACCTAGTCGGTACTCTTTTTTATTGAAAGTAAAAGAAGGGAAAGTTCAATAAAATAAGTTTGAAATTCTAAAGCGGAATTTCCTCAAAAAAATGTGAGAAAAAAATATTTTATATACGTTGTATTATGTGTAAAGCCTTTTACAAAAAAATAAGGGAATGGTTAAATGAAGTCTAATGATAAAAATTTTATTCAGCGATTACAGCGACAAAAAGAAGATGCATTAGAATTTATTATTGATCAATATTTGCCATTAATAAAGGGAGTAACCCACCAAGTTCTCTCTCCACTTAATAATAATGGGATCATAGAAGAATGTATTAATGATATTTTTCTTTCAATCTGGAATAATTCAAAAAAATTTAATGGTGATTCGACAGATTTCAAGAAATGGATTTATGCGATTGCTAAGTTTAAGGCAATTGATTATTACAGAAGGATTAGGAAAAATGTTGAATTCACCTCAACTAACATGGATTTGACCGCTGAGAAATCAGTAGAAGATGAAATCATTTGTATGGAAGATCAAAATGAACTAATCACGTTAATTAATCAATTAGAGCCTGTTGATCGGGATATTTTTATTATGAAGTATTTTCTTGGACTAAAAACGGAAGTTATTTCTACAAAGCTCGGTCTGACCAAAGCCTCGATAGATAATCGGATTTATAGAGGAAAGAAGAAACTTTCAAAAAAAGCTACAAATCTTAATCTAGGAGGTAGTTTAATATGAAAGATATTTATGCATTATTGAATGAGCTTGATATAGATTTAAATGAATTTGAGGAAATGGAAGTAAATGAATTAGAAAGTGCTAAAGTAAAAAGAACTTTAAAACAATCAATTAAAAAGAAGAAAAAAATAAAAGGTTGGAAAAAGTTTGTTTTAGCTTGTAGTGTATTTTTAGTAATGGGTATCAGTTTAATGAATGTCCCACCTGTTAAAGCATCAATAAAAGCAGCATTAAATTTATTAATTGCTGATAAATTCGAGAAAATGGACAATCTTCCATCTAATGGTGTCATTATGGCAGTTGAAAAATATAAGAATGGTGATGTCTTTACTACATATATTTCAGGGAAAAAAGAAAGGGACGAAAGTCAAAATGGCAACTATTCAATTTCAGATGGTAAAATCATTGTTTCATATGATAAGGAAGCAGATATTTTCTTAATTGAAAAAAATGATGAAAAAAACAGCCTAAACTTTGAAAAGACATTCTTTTCTGAACTTAATCCTTCCAAAATAAAAGATCTAGGAACTGACATATTTTTTAATCGGTCTGTAAAAAAATATTTGGTTCAATTATCAGATACTGAAAAAATGGAACTATGGTTTGATAATGAAACTGAATTCCTTGTAAGAGAAATTGAAATTCATCCTAATTATACTCGAGTAGAAAATTCTAAATTATTGAAATTAGATTTTAATGCACATATATCTCAAAGTATTTTTGATATGAATGCTCCTAAAGGAGCACATGTAATTAATGCTAGTAACCCGAAATCAATGTCTAAAGAACAGAAAAAAGAATATGAATTGTATATGGAAAAATCAGAAAGTAATCCGAAATTTGAAGATGAATAAAGAATGTATTTTAATCTTGTGATGAATCCTGTTCGTATTGAACTAACACATGATTTAGTTGTAAAACATGATCGGCTATTTAAGTCAATTTTTTTATTGAAGTAAATGGCAGCATAGTTCAATAAGACATTTAGGATTCATTATGATAAATTATTATAAATGAACAGTTATACAATGCATTCCATCCAAGGAGAAATTATGAATATGCAGAATGAGTTAAATCAATTAATTAAAGAAACAATTGCACCTTTATTTAAAGCAAAGGGATTTAAGAAGAAAGGAAAAAACTTTGCTAAACTATTTCCCGACTTTGCTTGGACTGTTAACATCCAATCTTCTAAATGGAATACAAAAAATGAGGTAGAGTTTTTATTTAATACTGGAATTTACTGCGATAAAGTATATACCACTTTAGATGGATTGAAATCTCCAATATTTCCATTAGAATTATACTCGATGTTAAGACTACGAATAAGTGATATAAAAAATATACGTGAAAATTGGTATAAGATATCAGATAAAACGGATATTGAAGAAATAAAAAAGCAGGTGGAAAGTGACATTGTAAATGTAATACTTCCATATTTTGAACAATATCAAAACGTTGAAGATATTATAAATGTTTTGGAAATAATGGATGAAAAAGGGGAGTTTGAATGCCCTCATCATTTAACACTTCTTTATCATTATTACGGTTATCCTGAAAAAGCACAAAAAAGAATGAGAGAAGTGTATTTAACTTCACAAAAAGAGTATATAAAGGAACTTGCCACAAAGATTGGAATAAACGTGGATTAATAGAATACCTTTTTCAACTAAAGCAGTGCGTTAGTTGAAGATCAAGAGCAGCCATTGGCTGCCTTTTGTGCGACGGGCAGTCGCATAGGGTGCTGACTCAGTCAGCGCCCTTCATTTTCTTATCTGGACAGAGACGGCATTGCGGTGTAACGACTGGATGAAAGATAAAATAATGAATTCCAGATGGTGAAAATCCATACTCGAGGAGACTGACCTAGCTCGAGAAGTCTAATCTAGGGCATTATCGCGAGGTAGTGTCTGAAGGAGATGCGGTAAATCGAGAGACCCGTAGACGAAAAGATAGACCCTAATGCAAGAAGTGTGAAGCACGGCGGCGGGATAAGTTGGCGACTCTGCGAAAAGTGAGGAAGCCCACTAAAACGGCATTTTCTTTAGAAGTCAGAGCGAGAAAATGTGGCTTATAACGTGATGGTGCAGGGTATGTCTTGAAGGAAAATGCGATGACCCCGTGAGATCTCCACCTTACCGAACGGGCAGGGTTCTAATCTATAAGGGTAATCCGAAGTGATGAAGAACGGGTGGAGAAGTCAGACGTTCTCATAGTACGGAAGTAGTTCGATGACCATAACATCGAATGAACGGAAGGGGAACGACCTATGGCTCCATGTCATTGACAAGATGTTATGTTAAAAATCGAGTTACTGCGGTAAAACCGATTAGATGAACATTAAGGAAAGGCGTGGAATACGTATTGAGTCAAGAGTGGATGCATAATGCCTGGAACGCAACTTCTTGGTAATCAATATAACATATGGGTAAGCCGTATGCCTTAATAGGGCACGTACGGTTTGATAAGGGGGAAGCCTTGAGAAAGGTTTCCCTACTTTCTTATCTAGGTATTTGGCAGGAGAGTTAATAAAGGCATGGTATAATTAATTGTTATTTTACTGAGCGATTAAAAACAATAAAATAGATTTTTATTTAAGATCTTACAGAAAAGAATTTGAAAAGGGGTTGAAGGTAATGGAGAAAACTTGTGGGCAATGTGCTAAAAACATAGGAATGTCAAAAGAAGAACGTATGAAACTAGCTGACTCACGTATTAACAAACAGATATACATCTGTCCAAATTGCAATAAAGAGCACAGTTATATAAGTGCAGTAAAAATAGCTGTTCAAGTAAATAATAGTTCGAAACAAGTAATTGAAAAGAAAAAATCCACAAAGAAAAAGAAAGTGGAATCAGAACAATTTACTTTATTTGAGATTTAATATTTGAGCTTTAAAATAGTTTTTTCTAAATCAACTATCGAATGCGATACTTTAATAGAAAATCGCTTTTTCTTATTCAATATAATGGCAGATTAGCTTAAAAAGGAATGTTATTATTGGAGTAGATGAGAATGCTTTTAAAAGGAGTTTTTATGGATATAAAAGAGTTCAAAAAATTCGTAGATGAAGTTTTTCTAGCCAACGGGATGAAAAAAAGAAGAAGTAATTATTACTTTGACAATGAAGATATTATTTCTGTTTTAGGTTTACAAAAAACTAGCTACTCAAACGGATATTATCTTAACTTGAGCTATGTTATTAAAGATTTGAATACTAAGGAAATCTCTAATTACACTGATGGTAATATACGTCTTCGTTTCAAATTTAAATATAATAGAAAGTTAGCAGATCTTATCGAAATTCATAATGTGGAAAAAGAACTATTAATTGAGTAATTTGATAAGAATATTAACAAATACATACTTTCGATAAAGAGCATATCGGATTTACAAAAGTTACTTAAAAAAGAACCTGAACTCTTATTTCAAACTACACTTGAAACAAAAAAATTCCTTGATATTGATTAATTCTTATTCAATTAACGCGTGCTTTGTTGAGCAATCAATAAGCTGTTTCGATAGCTTTTTTCTATCTCAAGTAAACGAAAAGATAGTTTTAGGAAAATTAATGATCTGAAATAAAAATAAGCACCCTTCAATTGAATGGTGCTTTTAAACTTATTTATTTTGTTAAGATGGACGTATCGTGAGTGGAATCTTTACAACTAGTCAATACATAGTTCGATTCGGTCACTACAATGGTTTTGCAAATTGTTGCATAAATTTTTTTATCTCCGAAATTGTCTCTTCTTGTGTCAACAGTCGAGTAAATCTCTTTTCCGTTATAGTGTAAATCATGTAAAATTGGGTCGCCTTCAGTAGTGTAATGAACCACTCTAACTTGGTCGGGTTCCCCTTTCTTAACATGGTCTAAAAATGTTAGAAACTTTGACTTATTCTTCACTTCTCCATGGGTATCTATTACATCATCAACTGCTGGCTTATATTCAGGAAGGGTTTGTGCAGAATTCGATTTGTGTGTACCATTACAAGCAGCTAACCCCAAACATAGAATAAAACCATTCATTCCCATCATTAGTTTTCTTTTCATTTGTTTTATCAGCCCCTCTTCTAGTAAATTAATTATAATTTCTAGAATTTAGATAATTTCCCTTTATTTATCTAAAACTATGAAAAACTCTCTGTGTATCGTGATCCTTGTTTAACTATAAAAAGGTTAAATTCCCCTTAGCTACAGCATTCTAAAGTATACAAATAATTTTGCTTAATAAAATGGTCTATATTGGGAGTTCATTTAATTGACTTGTAAAGAGTAGTTCTAAAAGACAATTCAATAGATGTTATGTTTATGGTAAAATTTAGTAATAATCAAAGTCAGTATGTTTTCAAACATTCCATTATTGACTTTTCGCAAAAATGTTTGAAGAAATAGATTTCTGAGAAAAGAAAGGGGAAATTAATGAATAATAGAAGTAGTTTAATCTTCTTAATAATAGTCATTTCACTGATTTTGGCTAGTTGCCAAAAGGATAGTAATTCAATGCAAACAGGTAAAGTTATTAAGGAAAATTTCAAACCAATTAGTAAGTCACCTGGTGTAAACACAGTCTACAATCTTTCATTAAAAATGAAAAAAGATGAAACGTTTGATGTACAAGCTTTCATTGATATTACAAACACTTCGAAAGACAAATTGAATTCTGTTGAACTATATTTTATACCAAACATGTTTACAAAAGAAAACTCACCCACACTCCAACATCCGTCAAAAATCCACATACAAAGTATTCGTGTAAATGATATTCATTCACCATACAACCTTGTTCAAGATAAATTAACTATTCCATTAAAAACAACTTTAGAGCCTGATCAAACAACTAGAATATCAATCTCTTATTCATTTACCTTACCTGACAATGGTTTTCAATTTACGAAACAAAGTGATAACTTTTATCTAGCACAATGGTACCCTATGGTTCCGACTTACATAGAAGGGAGAGGATGGAATAAACTTCCTTACCAGTTCAAGGGCGAATCATATCATACAGCTTTCAGTAACTTTAACCTAATATATGAAGTGCCAAATGAATACACCGTTATCACAACTAGTGACCAAGATGAACTTTCAAGCAAACCTTCGAATCAATTAAGTGTCCAAAATGTAAAAGAAGTCTTTGTTGGAATCCTAAAAAAGCCAAGCGTAATTAGTAAAAAAGTTGGTAAGATTGATATTAGATTATTAAATTTTAATGAAAGTGAACAGCAGGTTGCTCTGGATGCGGCAACTAAATCATTGGTATACTTTCAATCAATAATCGGTCCTTATCCATTTAAACAATTGGATATCATTGCAAGTGATGCTGGGATGGAGTATCCAGGGGTTGTAACTGTTGATTCAACTGGTAGAAGTATTAATACAAGAAGTATGATTGTTCATGAAATCGCCCATCAATGGTTTTATGGAGTAATCAGCAATGATCCCTATCATGATGCATGGTTAGATGAAGGGTTTGCATCATTAGCAACTAGTTTATTTTTAGCAAGAAAAAAAGAAATTCCCAATTATAAGCTGCCTATTAAGTTAGAACCAAAACCTTCTAATCTATCAATTGATCAATATATTCCTATGGAATACTCCAGTTATGTGTATGGTCAGTCTGCGCATGAATTATTGAAAATATTTAATGCACACGGTGGTCGTAAAACAATGGAAAGGTTTTTAAAAGAGTATTTTGCTTACTATCAATATAAAGAGGTGGATACAAAAGAATTTCTGAGGTTTATGAAATACGAACTGAGAATAAAAGAAGATAAAATATTTGAAAAATGGTTGAATGTTGCCGAAAGCTAACCAGTAGTGGTTGGTCCAATCTTAACAATCCACCGTTTACAACGATGATTAGAAGAAGTTTATGAATTTCTAATAAAACAACTATAACTACATTTTCAAATTTCATCCGCGAAGGTTAATTTTTGATTTAGAGTAACTATCAAGTATTTGTTGAAAATAATTCGATTTACTTTGTGGATTAATCATTATTGATTTAAACGCTTATAGTTTAACGAGAAAAGGATTAATTGAGTATTAAATTGAATTTAATTAAGATGAGGAGAATTACATTAAAAGTAATCTATATCATGAGAAATGGAAATTTAACATACTGGTAGCGGATAAAATTTTTTAATCGAGATTATGTTTCTTTGTGTTTTTTTAGCGACCTAAAAGTAATATTCTACAGATGTAAATACTATGTTTTTAACTAAAGTTCGAGAGTCATAGTATATGACTCTTTTTTTTGTAGATTGTTTTTAATTATTTCTTGATAATAAGCAATTTACCTTACATTATTTGGAAAGTAACATAAAACACTATAGACATTTTTTTATTAATAGCAATCAGCAACAATTTCGTGAGAAACATTAAAAAAATTTTAAAAAGTATGTAACTTTTCATTCGCTCAAACGTGTTTTATATGAAGGGGGGAAGAGATGGAGAACGAGACATTAGAAGAAATTTATGAAGCATATGCCAAGGAAGTATCACGTTATTTGTTTTCCATTTCATTAGATTATGAAATTACTGAAGAATTAGTACAGGAAACATTTTTTCGGGCATTTTTACAAATTGAGAAACTGAGAAGTGAACAAATAAAACCTTGGCTTTTTAAAGTAGCATACAATCTATTTATAGACAAGAAAAGGAAAGACAAAAGACTTTTACATAAAGATCTTGATTCCTATGATGTTGCTAATAATTCTTTAACGATTGAAGAGCAATTGTTATTGAAAGAACGACTTCAATCGATACTTATTAATATTAGAGAACTGCCAGAAAAACAAAAAAATGCATTATTACTGGTATCTATTCATCATTTTACCTATGAACAAACTGCACAAGTAATGGGGATTTCTGAATCGAATGTCAAAATTTTAATTTTTCGTGCTAGACAAACTTTAAGAAATAATGAGAGAGGTAATGGTAATGGATGAGAATTTTAGAGAAAAGTTAGAGGCTTATACGAATGGGAAACTCTCTGAAAGTGAAAAAATTCAATTAGAAAATGAACTTGATAAATTGGAAATATATCAATCTTATTTAGATGAAATCATGCAAGGGGATGATAGCACTAAACAAAAGAATAATAATTTCAATGAAAAAGCTTTAATCAAGAAAGTAATATGGAAAGCTCGTATACAAAATGCATTAACCGCACTCTCCATTTTGTTACTTGTTGGTTGCGCATGTTGGTCAATCACAACGATTTTTTATTCTTGGGGTGAACCAGATCGTGCTTCTAATTATTCTGAAATTATTCGGACTTCAGTTGAAGCTACACATCCAAATGTCACAGTAAATGATAGTATTCAAAGTGGCATTTTAAAGCTGTATATCGATGGAGAGCTTAATAAACAACTAGGGGATGGACAAAAGAATATAGGAGAAGTAAAATCATCCTTTTTCTTCGGGTTACCAACAATAAATATTTCAAAACAAGTTCAACCTGCTCCATTTTTTATTTATCCAGAACAACAAAAGAGCATTCAAATAGATAATGGATTCAAAAGATTAGAGCATTTACCAGAAGGTACAGTATCAGAATTATATATATCTTTTTCTGATTACCTTACCACAGATGCTACATTAAAATTGCTTGAAGGTAAAAATTTGCTACCTGCTTGGTTTGCAGTAGATACTGGCATTGACAAAAATAGAAGTGAATGGATCGAACCTTCACTTGGATTTCCGTACTCTGGATTTAATTTGCAAAAAAATGAAAAAGTAATCTCAAAAGAAAAATCGGGGAATGGGTTTGTGACCACTGAAATTACAGGTTCAGTAAACTTGGGGTTTGAATCTTATGGAGATGCGGCTAAAAGAAATAAAGAATTCTTAGATGTGTTAGATTTAATGAATTCAAATTCATTAATCTCTCAAAATGTAGCATCTTTTTCTAAACAGAGATTGCAAGAAAAAACAAACTACATCAAAAGAAATGGTGTAAGGATCTATGGAGTTGTTGTCACTGGTCCAACAAAAGAACTTTTAAAATTACAAAAAGAAAAATGGGTAGGAAAAGCAAGTGTAGGGGATGTTGATTTTTGGAATTGGAATGAATCAAAATAAAAAATACTTTATGAAACGAAATTAAGTAATTTTTTGATAAACTTAATTGTTTCCTAGTTTACAAGACACAAAGAGTAATAGGGGGAGGAAAATGATTAAAATTTCATCTATTTTAGGTGTCTGTTCAAGTGTAGTAAGTATACTATTATGGGTTGTTTTAAATTATTTTAATCCATATTCAAATGGAATAGAAACAGACGTGGTAACTCGTACCGCAATTATGTTGTTTTTTCCTGCTTGTTTGGCATTATTTGCTTCACTAACTTATAGAAAATGGTTATTATTAGTTGCTTTTATATGGTCGCTTCCTATCAGTTTATACTTGGCTCTTACGCCTGGAATCTTTGCCGTATTTGGTATTACAAGTCTCTGTTATTTAATTAGTTTTATATTTATGCTAAAAGAAAAGAGACGAAAATTACTTAATAAATGAAGGCTAATTATGCGACCATGATTATCAGCGGAAAAGATATAAAATTCAAAAAAGGCAGCACTTATTAAAAAAATATTGTATTGACTTACAAATGAATTAAGCGGATTTGTTAAATTAAAGTTCTTAGGTTCAATAGTAGTCAATGGTTGATCATATTATATTAGCTAAAATATTGTATTGATAATGTAAACAAATAAGAGGAGATAACCGTAGGTTAATCTCTTTTTTTGTTTCGAGACCAAAATAGGATATAGCTAAAGTGTATTTTGTGTTATTTAAAAATTAGTGTTAAATTAACTTTTTTAATAGACTTTACAATTTTTGATATATTACCTGTTAACCCCACTATTTCTTTGATAAAATAAAAAGGGATTAATGGTAAATAATGTTAAAATGAGTTTGTTTAAATTCAAGCTATATTCTTGGGAGTGTTTTAATGGATAATAATCAAGGTTTTAGAGAAATTGAAAAAAGAGATACACATAATGCCATTTCCTCTTGGAGTGGTTATGACTATCAAGGTAAGGTAGGTATTTATTGGGTACTTTACCTAATTAATCAAATGGAAATCCCCTATCAAAACATTAAAGACTTTACTTTAGAAATAGAACATTTAGAAGACTTTACTATAAAATATCAAGGAAACCCACATACCATCCATCAAGTTAAGTCATACCAAGAAAAATCTACTATCAGTGCTTACAAAGAGGCAATTTTAGAATTAATGGGCAAATGTGCAAAATATGAATCTATAAATTCTATGTATCTCCACACTTGTATTTCAATTCAGGTACCAGAAAAAAATGAGTTAAAAAATTTATTGTTAGCAACAAATCCAGATTCGAAGATTGAACAATTTAAAGAATATAAAAAATTACTTTTTGAAGAGGACAAATTCGAAGAAGTTTATTTAAAACTATTTTTTAACAATACGGATGAAGACAGTTGTAAAAAGGTAATAAGTGTTTTAGAGATTGATAGTGAAATTAAAACACAAATTAAGAAGTTTTATAAGAAAAATAAAGGCTTTCTTAAGATTCAATTCGCTGAGTCTGAGGAAAATGTCAAATACATTTTTCATAACTTTCTACATGAAATTAATCAATTTGTTGCCTTAAGTCATAAAAAGAAAATAAAGAATCCTGAAATCCCTTTTTGGAATTTTCTAGATACATTAAAAAATGATTTTGTCTTTAAATTCTCAAAAAAAACAGCAACTAGCATGTTGAAATATGATCTTGAGGAATATTTTTTACAATATTGTGAAAAAGAAGGGATAAATCCTAACGAATGTATTATTTGGAATAAAAATTGGCAGACAATTTGTTCAATGAGTGATGATGAGTTCTTATTATTATGTAAAAAATTATCTCCAACAATTAACGTAAATGTGGAATCCATAATGGTTTCTGACTATAAAGAAATGCTTGTTAAATCAGGTGTTCATAAAACTTTATTCCCTATGGTTCTGGAAGCTGATGATTTTGCATTACAACATGAAGATGTGAAAGATATGTTTGTCCTAAATAAATCAGGGATACATCATTTAATAACTACAATTGCTGAGGAATCAGGAAAATTTGCAGTAGAAATTCAAGGAAGACAAGTTTTTAAAGCCCTTAAAGATGATAATAGACTAACTTTAATGCTTTTTGACATACATAAATTAATTACAAATGAGTTAGACGGAGCGTTCGATGGTAATATCGTGGATGTAAGACATGCGTATCAAGAATTTATTCAAGAATTAGAAATAAAAGAAACTATTACTATACCAAAACGAATGGAATTTATTGCTGTACATAAAGCAAAGGAGGAATTTAAATGAAAAACTTAATGAAACACATACTCTTAGAAAAAGACTTTATCATAGATGAAATCAGTTTAGAAGACGAAAGTAGTTTATTAGCTGAGCGTACAAATCAAAATAAGTTCGATTTTCTAACCGTTATGTTTTTAAAGTTGGAGACATCTAAAAGAGAACTAATAAATGAGAAAATAGATAAATACCTTTTGAAAATAATAGAAACGCGACAAACGTTCGTAGGGTTAGAAAAAAACTTGTCCTTATTAATTCTTTTAGAAGTAGAAAATTTGGCGCTTTCTAAAGAAATAAGTTCCTTGATACATGATATAGAAGAAGATCCATACGACTTTAAAAAATATATGATGGTGTATACAAAAGAACAGGTTTCTTTATTAGAATCATTACTTAAAGACTCGGGGTTAAAAATTACTTCTTTAATTAATCAAATTTTAAATGATACGAGTCAGTTTTCCAAATTTAAAAATAATGAAGACTCCAATGAAGCGCTTATTTATGATTTAGTATCGAAATTATTTATTAAATTACCTTTTTTAAATATAGAAAATCAACAACAAATATTACCAAGCTTACTAGAAGAAATTGTTGAATGTATGGGTGAACAAGAAAAAAATTTATGGAATTCACTCATGAAACTTAATGAGAACTCTGAAGCAGAACCTAGTATAGAAGAAATTCTAAATTGTATAGGAGTAGGTCAAATTGAATAGATATATTATTAAAAAAATATACATCAAAAATTTTAAATCCATTGATGAAGCGATAGTTGAATTAGAGGGAGCAAATCTAAATGTGTTAGATGGACCGAATGGATTTGGAAAAACTACCATTTATGATGCTATCCAAATAGTATTAACAGGAAAAGTTAGAAGAATAGAATTAAATAAAATATCTACAACTAACAGAGGATTTAGTGATCATCTATTAAGTAAAGATCAAAATCAATCAACTATATTAAAAATTGAATTTATCGATATTGATCAACCGCAAAGTAAATTAGTTTTAGCTAGGGTGCTTAAACCAGATACTTTAACAAGTATACAAAAAAAACCACAGGATTTTTCTCATTTTCAATTATACAAATTAAAAAATTTAGAAGATGACGATTTTAAAGAAAGTCTAACAGATAAAGATCTCAATAATCTTTTTGGTGTGGAGGACTTAGAAGAGAAATATAACCTTTATAATTATATTGAACAAGAGGAAAGCAGTTTTCTTTTTAAACAAAATGAAAAAGATCGAATGGGTATAATCTCTAAATTATTTAATATAGAAACTGAGATGAACCAAAAAATATATTTAGAGAAGGCAAAAAACAAAATTATTAATGCAAAGACAAAATTAGATGGAGAAATAAAAAAATTAGAGAAAGAACTAAAACAGGAAAATCAATCTAATATAGAAGTTCAAAGCTATAAACCGCTAATTGATTCAGAGAATATATTGGAGGTACCATGGGATAAGGAAATTATAAAGCCTCTAGATAGTAAATTAAAAGACGAGTATTTAGATGAATTAAATGAGATTAAAAATTTAATACTGAACTTACAAGATTTTAAAAACGAATTAAAAAATGAAAAAATAGATAAGATTTTACAAAATGAAAATAAATTGAAAGCGTTCATTATTCTTGGATATTTTTATGATCAATATAATGAATTAGAAAAAAAATATCAAAATCAATTAAAGTATGAACAAATTATTGAAATCTTAAAGAAGAAGGAATTTATTCAAAAAGTAATTGATTGGGATTTTATTTTTACAAATATAAAATTGCCTTTCCAAAAAGAGGAAATAATCCTAAGAGTTAATTCAATAAAAAGTCACAATGGTAACTCTAATGCAATATCAAAAATTGTTAATCAAATGAATCAAACACGAAGTAAACTTTTAAAGGATTATGAAGACTTCTTAAATATTAATTCTAATGACCAAATTGATTGTCCTCTGTGCGGGGATTCCAAAGATAGTTTAGAAGAATTAATTAATCAAATTGATCTTGGAACTGATCAGCTAAATCATAACTTAGATATATCATCTAAAATAGTAAACGACGAAATTGAAAAACTTTTTATTGAATATCTTAACGATATTTCACAAAAAATTGAAGAGGAGTTAATCCTTCACTCAGTTGATAAATCATTTTTTGAGCAGTTAAAATTATATAAAACTGTAATCACTGATATGGAAAAAGCTAAACAATGGTTTCAAGAGTTAGGAATTAATATTGATCAATTTATCAATAAAGAAATACATTTTGTAGAAGATTTAGATCAAAGAGTTTTGGAAATAAAATCACACATTGGAATGAAAAAGTCTAGAGTAAATGATTTTTGCAAAGAACATATGAACTCTTTTAAAAGAATTAATCGTGATCGATTTAATCTAAATGATCAATTATTAGAAAAGATAAGCGAAGTTACTATCACAGAGAAAATGAATTACATTAACAACCAGTATTTTATACAATCAAGCATAGTATATCAAAAAGTCCAACAACTTAAATTGCAGTATAGCAAGATGGATTCAAATGTTCAATCTTTAGGGAAAATTATTACTCTGTATAATGAAAAAATAAATAAACATCGCGGGAAAATGATTAGTGATATCGAAATACCTTTTTACGTATACAGTGGGAAAATTATTCAGAATCATCAAAGAGGGATTGGCGTATTTATTAAGGAAGATAAGGATGTAAGTCAATCAGGAGAAACAAAATTAAAGTCAATTAATTTTGTTCCTCCACAGAAGACAGATCATGATATTGTACATTCATTTAGTTCTGGACAACTTTCTTCAACAGTAATTGCCTTCACACTAGCCTTAAATAAGGTATATGGTAATAAAGGCATTATGACTTTGCTTATCGATGATCCTATTCAAACCATGGATGAAATGAATATGGCATCTTTTGTAGAATTGTTAAGAAATGAATTTACAGATCGTCAATTAATTCTTTCAACACATGAGGATAATATTTCACTTTTTATTCGATATAAGTTTTTAAAATATGGTCTAAGTGTTGGTAAAATAAATGTAAAACAAAAGTTATATGTAAGATAAAAATAAGGAATCTACCCATGTAGATTCCTTATTTTTATTCCTCTTTGTTAAACATTATGTTATAAACTCAGAAAATTGGAAATAGTTATAAAGTATAATGTTTAAATGAGGAGACTTGATCAATGAGCTTTATTTCTGGGAAAATTTATAAAAATCAGATAGTTGGAACCATTAATACCTATATAAGAATGATTAATGAATCTGATAAAATAAATGAGTCAGGTATTGGAATCATTGATAATGAATGGTATTCATATTTAGAAGATGGTGGTAAAACTTTTGTTGCTGTCCTTATAATTAATGGGAAAGAAGAGAAATTTTATTTTAAAGAAAAAGAATGGAAATCTTTAGATTTAAATATGTTTGAAAATAAACAACTACAAAACCTGCAAAAAAGAATTAGAAGTATGATGAAGTAATTAACAAATCTATTTTTCCTGATACAAAATGAATCATTAACTCACCTTAATCAAGGTGTTTTTTTATCTAAACGACCTAACTGGTGTTTGATTATTAAGGTCTATAGAAATCGGAAGGCTAAGGTTGTGTTATCTGAAAGACCTTTAATGTTTAAGGTATTATTCCTATATTATTGTCAATACTTTAATTCGAATATATTGTTTAATATATTATGATGAGAAAAATAAGATTCCTAGATGCCTGAATAGCATTTAGGAATCCTTTATTAAGTATACATTTGGTTATTAAAACTATTAAAACCAAAGCCAGCTCATCAAAATACAAATTAAATTACTAATTATATTTAAATCTAATTGACTATTGTAATTTTATTTCTTAAACCATCTAAATAAGTTAGGGTATATTTTCCTTGTGATGAAAAATGCCCTAGAATAGGATTATTATCTACTTCTAAATTTAATTTAGTGAAATTGTTTTCGTTCAGTTTAAAATAAAGACATTTTACCGACATCATTTAAAATAGCTAATTTATCGTTCGATACATCAAAGAAATTAATGAATAAACCGTCTGTCTTTATAGGATGATACTTTTTAGAATCAATATCGTAGTATCAAAATTCTTGTTTACTCCAATAAGCATAATCTTTAAATTGAATAGTGTAGATTTTATTATTCGATAATTGTGCATATCCAGGGTATAGATACGTAGATTTATAATGTTTAATCTTATCAGTTTTTAAATTGTACAGATAATAATAACCTGCATTATTTTTTGAGTCATTCCATAATAGTTTGTTATCTGCTATATGTATAAAATAATTATATAGATTAAGCTTATTTTTTAATCAATTAATGTATGGCTGTTGAAGGCGATAGTCGACTATTTGGTCGATTTTTTTTATTGTGCTAAATAGTTTGTCAGTTGAATAAGAAGAAATTAGAAATAATTATGAAAATCTATTGTTAGGAGGATTAAATGGAACAAGTTAGTTTTTCAAATAATCGTTTGCTTTTTGAAAAAGCAGAGAAATCTTTCTTAATTCAAAGAAAATTAATTAATGGTCTATTACCAGAGGCTGATGTCCAGCACGTTGGAAGTACAGCCATCCCTAACAGCCTTACAAAGGGTGATTTAGATATTCAAGTGCGTGTTATTCCTGAGCAATTCCAAAAAGCAGTTAACGAACTTAAAAATGTTTTTGAACTTAACGAAGGTAGCATCAAAACTGACACGTTTAGAGCATTTAAAAATGATTCGAACGATCCACCTTTAGGTGTACAACTAACGATTGTTGATTCTGAATTTGATTTCTTTTGGAAGTTCCGAGATATTTTATTATTAAATGATGCGTACAGAGTAGAGTATGATAATTTAAAAAGGAAGTTCGAAGGGAAGGAAATGGATGATTATAGGGAATGCAAAAACAAGTTTTTCGAAAAGTTAATGCATTCTCCTGAATATAAAAAAATGTGACACTTTGGTAATTCATTAAATAAATTATTAAATTTTGTACAACTAACTTGTATTGTAGCTAAGAATAAAAAGTAGGTTAAGCTTCAATTAAACCTAATTGAATGACTTTTATAATATCCTGCACATTCTTGATGTGTAGGTTTACTTATATTTAGTTCTTTTATCGATCTTTGAAAATAATCTTCAACTTCAAAAATATTAAGTGGTTCGATAAATGATGCCAAGATAATTAATGAGTCTGTTAAATAATCGTTTAATAGCATTTCTATAGCCCAATTCACATAATCACTAGATGTTACTTCATGTTCGTAAATTTTAAAGTACAAAATGTTTGTATTCATGCTAAATACCCCTATAGTTTTAGATATTTTAAAACTCTTAAATATTTTATTTTTCTAATAAGAAAGTTTAAATGAACAAATAATTTATTCATTAACTAGTACATCAGACTTCTTTTTTCATTAAATCATGTAAAAAAAAGTCTTCTTTTTTATGACAATTAACTGAATAAAACAAATCTAATTCAGATAGATCCTTTAGTTTATGAAATATATGTGCTTGTGAAAACCCTAAAACATTTTTATCTTTAATTAGTAATTTTAAATGTTCTTTCTCTTTTCCAAAATATTGAGATGATGCTATTTTAGTTGCATTGCTTTTAAAAATTGGTTTTGGCATGCCCATTCCATAAGGTTCTAATATAGGCAAATCAGTCATCAGTTCTTTTGGAAAAGTTTGAATGGGTATGTTACTGATATAAAACTGTTGTGGTGAACTGATATGCTGTTTTAATGCTTCTCTTTGTATTTTTGATCGGAATAAATTAACCTGACTTTCGGTTAGATTAATCGAAAAACCAGCTGCCATTGGATGACCACCGTATTTCTTCAATAAATCTTCACATCCAGATATACAATTAATAATGGAAAATTGACTTCCTTGTAAACTTCTTGCTGAACCTGTTCCGTCACTAGAGATAACAATTGTTGGTTTTTTATAATAGTTTGAAGCTTTGGATGCGAGAATCCCAATAATCCCTTTGTGAAAATCCCCGTTTATCACTAAAACATCATCGTTTAATAAACTTTCACTTTGTATTTTTTCTTGAATCGTCAAGAATTGCTCTGCTGTTACTTTTTTTCGTTTGTCATTTAATGCAATGAGTTGATCAATTTCTTCATTAGTTGGATCAGTAGAACGAAGAATGGCAGCAGCAAAATTTGGGTCGCCAATTCGTCCGCACGCATTAAAAATTGGACCCAACGTAAAGCCAAATGTTGAACTATCAACTGTTTTAATCCTTAATTTATCTATTATTTTTTTGAATGCAGGATGAGGATGATTTTTTATTTTTCGTAATCCATGCCAACAGATAATTCGGTTTTCTCCAATTAATGGCACGACATCCGCGATTGTTCCTAAAGTTGCTAGGTCAAAAAATTTAAAAGATTCACCAATCCATTCTCGCTTTAACTCATGATAAATAGCTTGTACTAGTTTTAATGCAACTCCTGCACCACATAAGTTTGGATTTGGATAATGGTTATCTTTTCGTTTTGGATTAATAAAAGCCAAACAATCTGGTCTTCCATTCAATACTTCGTGATGATCAGTGACAATCACATCAATTTCTTTTACTTTTGCTGCTTGTAATGCGTCATGAGCACTTGACCCATTATCAACTGTAATAATCAGTGAATAAGATTTTGATAGACTGTTAACGATTTCCTTTGATAATCCGTAACCTTCTGTTCTTAAAGGTAATCGTGTGTCTACCTGACCACCCAATTCAATTAAGGCTTGGCTTAAAATAGTCGAAGAGGACATGCCATCGCAATCATAATCTCCAAATACAAGAATCTGTTCTTGTCGTGCAATAGCTTGTAAGATTCGGGGGACTGCCATATTCATTTCATCTAGCAAAAACGGATGATGCATAGAATTAAGTGAAGGAATTAGAAAGTCTCCCATTTTTTTAGATGTATTTATCCCTAAATGGAACAAATGTTGGCTAATGGTTGGATGAAGACAATATTGGGACGAAAGGTAGCGTATCATTGCAAAATCTGTTTCATCTTCAATCGGTTTAATTTTATTCCAGCTCATAAAGTACCTCCGAGTTTAATTTTCATATGTATAGAATTGACGATATGAAATGTAATTATTCTTAAATAAAAACATTTTATTTTTATTTAAAAATGTCGTTGGTGCTCAAAAACTAGTTTACATACCGTTTGGAGGTAATAAATAAATAGTTCCTCAATATAATATTAAGGAAATTTAATAAAGGTGGGAGAAAATGGAAGGGGTTAGTAAATTTAAAACGAATCATTCTTTAAACATTCAAATTAAAAGGGGATAAGGATGAAAAAAATTCAATGTAGTTTTATGGTTGTGCTGTTTACTTCAATATTTTTAGCTGGTTGCAGTAAATCTGTAATTACTGATGGTAGAACAAATGTAACAAAAGAAATGGATCAAATCATATCCGATTTTATTATCGATTATTATAAAGGGGTATTACCTCCAAGCGATAAACAATTTGAAGTACATAATGTGTATGGAATGGAAAAAAAGAATGATAATTTGATAGTCTACTTTTATTCCCTTTTCGGTACCTATAATTTGTCAACAAAAACAGAAAGTCAAGCTGGTCATTCTTTGCCTGCTTTGATTAAATTGAAGCGACAAGGATACTCCTATTCAGTTGTAGAATATGAAGAGCCAGATGAAGGTGATCCTGGGGTTTCATTAAAAAGAATGTTTCCTCGTAAGTATGTAAAGCAAGTTAGAAATAACCAGGGAGATCTTGAAAAATTAGATTTACAGATGAAGAAAAAGGTAAAACAATGGTTAGTAGAACATAAATAATATGGAAAGGATTGGCATAAGCTAATCCTTTTTTTGTGATTTTAATCTGAATACAACAAGGCGAGATGAATTTTTATTTGCATGTACATTGGCACAAAGGCAAGCATACAGCACATATAATTTAATACGGAATGTGCGAAAGCACTTAACCGCCCCTGTATAACAACCATAAGAATTATACAAAGGGAAAGGGCGGGGTAGCATGGTAAACAATGATTCAAAGGATAACAGTGCTACATCAGCTCCTAAGAAACCCATTGGCACAGTTATTATTAGAAATAAACCAAATATCAATTTAATAGCGAAAAGTGTAATGATAGCCTTTAAAAACGGTACTACAGCAAAAAAGTAGTCCGTTTTTTTTTATTTGATCTCTTTCCTGGATTATATAAATGGGTTATCTAATAAAAATTCATTTGATGAAGTACCAATTTTAAAGTACATTATTTAAAAAATTTAGTACCTACT
>NZ_NUQC01000029.1:0-85797 GCF_002585125.1 Bacillus sp. AFS029533
GGTCTCAGCCTTCCCGCATATCCCATAGGAGTTGAGCACTATCCGCTCCAATCAACTTATTCATAAAAAAATGGTTACACTAAAAACCTAATTTAATATCCTTTACTTAAAGTAGCGTAACAGATTGTTAAACAGTTTATAGGTCAATTACGATTGAACATCAACGTATTTTATAAATTATTAAAATTTGTATTCTAAAAAGACTCTTATTATTTTTTACTAAGAATAAACATTCTAGAGTTTGTTGATCTTATAAAACCGTTCAAACAAGTTAATACATTCTGCAAGCACTCCTGTCGATAAATTGGAGTGCTTTTTAGAATCCAGTCCAATTCTCCTACTTTTAAAGCTATAAATGGTTATTTCTACATCCACTTTCTTACCTTAAAGGGAGATCAGTATTTTAAAAGTTATTGGATATAATCATATATATTCTTCACTAATAGTAAGCAGGTTACTGCAATAAAAAGAGCACGTACATAACCACTTCCTTTTTTTATCGCAAATTTCGATCCACATATCGCACCAGCAATTTGTGCTATCCCCATTATTATTCCATAAGTGTAGTTTACTTGTCCTAAAAACATAAACATTAACAATCCAGCAATATTACTACTAAAGTTTAAAAATTTTGCATTGCCTGCAGACTTTAAAAAATCAAACCCAATCATCAAAAAAGCAAAAATTAAAAATGATCCTGTTCCAGGTCCAATGAACCCATCATAGAAACCAATCGCAAATATTGTAACTAAAAAAATAATGACTTGATAATTGGATAATTTTTTTTGTGTTGAAATGCTGCCCCAATCTTTCTTGAAAATAGTAAAAATTGCTACTGCTCCGAGCATAATTAACATCAATGGCTTAAGCATTTCAGGGTTTAGCAAATGTACAGTGTATGCACCCAATAATGAGCCAACAAATGAAAGCGGAAAAAATTTAAGCACTGATTTTAAGTCGATTTTACCAGAACGATAAAACATTAATGTACTTGTTAGAGAGCCAATTGTCGCTGCTAATTTATTGGTAGCTACTGCCGCGGCAGGGTTAAGTCCAGTGAATAATAATGCAGGTAGTGTAATTAACCCTCCACCCCCAACAACAGAATCAATGAATGAAGCTAAAAATCCAAAACAAATTAAAATAATTAATAAAGATAAGTCTAGATGCATTTCTATCAACCTTTCAGTATAGTCACTACTGAAATAGTAACTAACAAATTGCTATCTGTAAATAGATATTGTAAATTTATTACATAAACAAAAATAGGAGTGCGAAAAATGGAAGATCTAGTGCAACAGTTAAAAAAATTAGGTTTTAACGAATATGAAGCTAAATCTTATGTATCACTCGTTAAACAAGGTCCTGTAACAGCTTATCAAGTTAGCAAGGACTCCGGTATACCAAGAGCACGTATTTATGATGTGTTAGGTAATCTTGTTGAAAAAGGGATTGTCTTGAAAGAGGAAATAAATGACACGGCACGATATTCCCCCCTGCCCGTTGATATCTTTTTACAGAAGGCCCAAACAGAGTGGCAATCAACTTATTCAGTTATAAGTGACTCTTTAAAGGATCTAGAATCATTTGGTGAAAAAGTGGACAACCGTGTCATTACTTTAAAGGACTATAAAACGATTATTAACTATTGTGAGACGTTGATTAAAAAAGCAGAAAAACGGATTGTAATATCAATGTGGGACGAAATGTATGAGGTTTTGAAAAAGGAACTGGTTCATGCGACTGAAAAAGCAACCATACAAGGAATTACGCTACATGTCGAAAATCCAATTGGAAAACTAGAAAGTCATCGCATAACACCATTTACTGAGACTAAGTCTACAGATCATTGGTTTATTTTGTCGATTGATTCTAAAGAGATGATTTATGGACCATCAATTGAGGATCGTAGTATTGCTTTTTATACAAATGATCCAGTTCATATTTACTTATTAGAGGATTATATATGGCACGATGTGCTAGTGAATAGACTTGTTCGACGTAGCAAAGACGATTTAGAGCAATGGATTACTTCTGAGCGAAGCGCCTTTTTCATGGAATAATAATAAGCAAATTTAAAGAACAAAAAAAATAAAGCATAAGGACCTTAAGGAACTTATGCTTTATTTCCAGTCTAATGTCTGTTTCACACATTTTAGTTAATAACTTTTTTCATAGTTTGTATTTAATATTATAATTTGTAATACTGAAAATTCCTTCGAGTTTATTTGATTAAAAACTGGTTATTGATGAGCTAGGCTGCTATCTGGCATTATCTTAAGTTTTCTTAAGTAAGGAATCATTAGAACAGCACCCATAAAGAACGTTATCCCCTCCGTAAGTGTTAAAGACCAAATTATGCCACTTAATCCATAAAAATGATGCAAGATGATGATAACTGGAATGAAAAGAACTCCTTGTGTAATTGACATGATTCCTGTTGCAAGTCCTTCACCGGACGCTTGGAAAATACTAGTGAATAAACCTGTGAATCCGTTAAAAACAGATGAAATGAGTTGAGCTGTTAAGATTAGTGCTCCAATACTTAGCACGGCTGAATCGCTTGTAAATAAACCGAGTACTTGATCTTTAAGAATATATACAATTCCACCAAATACAATTGAGATTCCACCAATCCATAATGTTAACTCTTTTAAAGTTTCATATAGACGTGGTTTATTTTTCCTACCAAAATTATAAGCAATTAAAGAAATAGCCCCTATAAATAAGCCCATCATTATAAACTCTGGGAGTTGTGCAATCCTTACTGCAATTCCAAAGCTTGCTACAACATGCTCGCCGTATTCAATGGAATAGTTGTTTAATAATAAGGTTGTAATAATCATAAATGACATTTTAAATAGCTCAGGAACACCGACTTTATAGATTTCTAATTGATCGTTTTTTGATACTTTCCAATTCTTTAAGAAACCTCTTAATGTTTCACTTTTTCTGTTTAAAAACCAAACGTAATAGATGCTTGCCGCGATATTTGCTAAAACCATCGAAAGTGCAGCCCCCATTACATGAAGGTTTAAAACTAAAATGAATAACACATCAAATATGATGCTAAAAATAACACTAATGAACATGCCATACATAGATTCTTTTGCTGCACCTTCAGAACGCACAATTTGTTCTAATGCAAAGTTCAATATAAATGCAAAGCCACCAATAAAAAGCGTGATTGTATATTGTTTTGTATAAAGCAATGTTGTGGCGTCCGCTCCCAACAAATGAACAATTGGATTAACAAATAATAAGGCAATTACTGCAATAATCAATCCACATATAATGCTCATATAAAAAGCATATCCAGCTACTGATTTCCCTTTCTGAAGATTCCCTTCACCTAAAAGACGAGTAACAAAAGTTCCAGCACCAACCCCAAATACATTCCCAATCGCCATTAGTACTGTAAAGATCGGTAATCCTAATGTAATCGCGCTTAACATCGCAGTATCATGAACTAAACCGATAAAAAATACGTTTATTAAGTTATAAATTGTACCAGCAGAAATCCCAATCATCATTGGGATACATAAACGAGCTAACGCTTTACGTATCGGTGCATCTTTTAAATAATAAATATTTGATTGATCTATTTCAAATTCTTCCATTATATTCCATCCTCCCGAATCTTATCTTTTTATTTTTTTATAATTATAATTTTTGAATATATTTACTTAGAATTCTAACTTTTAGATTTCTAAGTTTTTATCGATACGACCGTAATGGCCGTAGTCACTCAAAGGTTTGAATCAATTTTTTTCAATAGGCGTAAAAATTCATTTTTTTCTTCTTCAGTCAATGACTCTGTTAATCGAGATTCCATTGCCAAAAACATATCATCAATCTGATTAACGATTTCTTTACCTTTATCTAATACGAAAATTTGCTTCTGACGTTCGTTATCAGCTTGAATTTTTCTACCAATGTATCCATTCTTCTCAAGTCCTTGAAGCATACTGGTTATACTTGCACCTCTTCGATTAAATGCATCTGCTAAATCCTTTTGAATTAAACCTCGATCCTGATGCTCAGCAATATAACTGATCATCCTACCTTGTTGTGGATTTACTTCAAGTTCTTTCGTACGATACGACAATTGATCCCGTACCTTATGCATAATAGTATTTAGAAGTCTCATATAAGGTGTATCAATCAAATCGTTCACCTCCGAATAATTAGAATTCTAACTGTCTGAAACCAATATAACTCGGTGGGAGTTCTATGTCAACGAAAAAAGATAGAATTCTAACAATTAGACTTTAAACTTTTAGGAATATATGATACTTCAAATTGAATCGTTTTTTAAGCCCTCTCTAAATTTTTTTATGTCATTTGTCCTGCACTTTTTCTAGTCCAAAATTATCAACTAAAGAAAGAACAATTATTATGTATTTCTTTAAATATAGGTCTGATTAACCAAAATAACCTTATGAACTAAGTCTCAAACCAGTAACCTTGAAGAACTACATCTCTCAATTAGCAAAGGGCAACATTACCCAATAGACGATCACGTAGAAATTATCACGTTCTTCCTTGAATGTCGATTGGTTCTCAAACACTGAACTATAATAAAATAAAGAGCAGTATACCACTACTATAATACGTAAAAGTTTCTAAGTATTATAATGAGGATACTGCCCTTTATGATTAATTAGCCTACAGTAAGTTAAAAGTAATACATCCTGCTGGTTTTTTCCATTATACGAATAAACTTAGTAAAAGAATAAAGATCAGTCCGCAAACGGAAATAATTGTTTCTAGTAATGTCCAAGTTAAGAACGTTTCTTTCATACTTAATCCAAAATATTCCTTAAACATCCAGAACCCTGCGTCATTAACGTGTGAAGCGATTAAGCTACCAGCTCCAGTTGCTAGAACGACTAAAGCTAAGTTAGCATCAGAATGACCCAACATTGGAATAACTAAACCAGAAGTAGTTAAAGCTGCAACAGTAGCAGAACCTAATGAAATTCGTAGGATCGCTGCAATAATCCAAGCAAGTAAAATCGGTGACATTGAAGTACCTTTGAATAACTCAGCTACATAATCACCAACTCCGCCATCAATTAACACTTGTTTGAAGGCACCGCCACCTCCGATGATTAAGAGCATCATCCCAATATGTGTAATTGCAGTTGTACATGAGTTCATAACTTCTTTAATTGGTATTTTTCTAGCCAATCCCATTGTATAAATCGCCACTAATAGTGAAATAACCATTGCAGTACCAGCATTACCAATAAAGCGAATCGCTACTAATAGGCTATTATCATCAAATCCAATTGTTTTTTGTAGCAAATTAACAATTGTTGCAAATGACATTAAAATAACAGGAAGTAAAGCTGTAAAAACACTGATTCCAAAACCGGGAGTTTCTTCAAGTTTAAATGTTTTTTGTTCACCTAAAGATGCAATATTACCCGTTTTTGTGAACGATGCTGGTACTAGCTTTTTAGCAAGCTTTGTAAATAAAGGACCTGCGATAAAAACAGTTGGTAAGGCAATAATAAAACCGTAAAGTAATACTTCACCTATATTTGCATGATATTCACCAGCGATTACAGTCGGACCTGGATGTGGTGGTAAGAAACCATGTGTAACAGATAAAGCAGCTGCCATTGGAATACCTAAATATAAAATAGAAACTTTTAATTGTTTTGATATGGCAAATACTATCGGAATTAATAATACTAATCCTACTTCGAAGAATAGAGCGACTCCGATAATGAATGAAGCAGCAACAACTGCCCATTGAATGTTCTTTTCACCGAATTTGTTAACAAGCGTCATCGCAATACGTTGTGCTCCACCAGAATCTGCGATCAACTTACCAAGCATTGCACCAAGTCCGAAGATTAATGCTAAATGACCAAGTGTTCCGCCTAACCCAGCTTCAATCGTTGTACCAATATTGTCTGGTTTCATTCCAAGTGCTAAAGCAACTCCAAATGAAACTATAATTAATGAAAGGAAAGTATTTAATTTTAACTTCATAATTAAAACAAGTAATGCGATTATTCCGATTGCTACTATAACTAGTGGCATGGAAATCCCCCCCGAATATCTATTTATTTTTAATAATTAATCCTCTTTGATAATTAGCAATCCTCTGATAATCTTTTTCTAATACTCTCGATAGGCTAATAAAGATTGGCAATAATTCTCGATATTCTCTTACTGCATCTTCATTAGGAGTATGTTTGTGCGTATTACCGACCATTTCAGATACTACTTCAAAGGATTCTATTTTTCCTGTTGCATAAAGACCTAAAATACAAGCACCAAGACATGAACTTTCATAGCTTTCTGGTACGACTACATCTAAATCAAAAATATCAGACATCATCTGACGCCATACATTTGATCTTGCGAACCCACCAGTTGCTTGGATTTTAGATACTGGTCCATCCATACATTCAACTAGAGCTAGAAAAACAGTGTATAAGTTGTATATAACTCCTTCTAGTGCAGAGCGAATCATATGCTCCTTCTTATGTGCCATCGTTAATCCGAAAAAGGATCCTCGAACATCAGGGTTCCATAATGGTGCACGTTCACCAGCTAAATAAGGATGGAATAACAAGCCATCTGCTCCTGGTTTTACTCCTTCGGCAATCTTTGTTAATACTTCATATGGATCAATACCTAATCTTTTTGCAGTTTCAACTTCTGAAGCAGCAAATTCATCACGAATCCAACGAAATACCATTCCGCCATTGTTTACTGGTCCACCGATGACCCAGTGTTTTTCTGTTAATGCGTAGCAAAATATTCGTCCTTTTTCGTCAGTTTGCGGTTGGTCAATGATCGTTCGAATTGCCCCACTTGTCCCAATTGTGACTGCAATTTCTCCTTTTCGAATCGCATTCACACCAAGATTTGAAAGTACGCCATCACTTGCGCCAACTACAAAAGGAGTTTGTGGATCAATTCCCATTTGTCTTGCTAACTCAGGATTACAGTTTGTAAAAATCTCCGTAGTAGGTACTAGTCTAGATAGTTGATCAGTTGTAATTCCTGCTACTTGTAACGCTCCTTCATCCCAATCTAATGTTTTAAGATTCATCATACCCATGGCTGAAGCAATCGAATGATCCACAACATATTGTTCAAAGAATTTTTTAAATACATATTCTTTAATTCCAATATATTTTTTCGCTTTTTGTGCGATCTCTGGTCGTTCATTAACAATCCATGTTATCTTGCTTAAAGGTGACATTGGATGGATAGGAGTTCCTGTTCGTTTGTATATTTCGTGACCATTTAATTCATCTTTAATTTTATGAGTCCAAGACTCACTTCGATTATCTGCCCATGTAATACAAGGCGTTAATGGTTGATCATTTTCATCCATAACAATTAGGCTATGCATTGCACTACTAAAAGAAATAAATAATATCACTTTTTGAGGATGTTGTTTCATTATTTTAGAAATTGCTTGTACTAAAGCTGTAAAGATCTCTTCTGGGTCTTGTTCAGCTGTTGAAATATCAGGTGTATAGAGTGGGTATCCGATATTCTCTTGCTGAACGACTTCACCTGTTTCAGTAAATAAAACGGCTTTTGTGCTTGTGGTACCGATGTCTAACCCTAACATATAGTTTGTCATTATTCTTGTTCTACTCCTTTTGAAAACATTTGTTGAGATCTCCAAAGATCCTCTACTTTCCCTTGAACATCATCAAAGTTTTGATGTAGGGATTGAATCATAAGGTCTCTATTCTTCGTACCAATTGCATCAATATATAACTGATGATTTTCGACTATTCGTTGAAAGTCTTCGTATTTTTCCTTAAACCGTACTCGCATTGATAAAAGTATAAACGCTTCCATAACTGGTTTTGCATTATTCCAGATCATCAAAATGTAAGAATGATCAATCGCTCGAATAATCGTTTCATGGAATAATACATCTTGAAATGAAAACTCATCTGCATCTTGATATTTAATAGCAATTTTCATCATCTCAAGAATTTTACTTAGTTCCATAACCAATTCTTTCGTGTCTAATTTTACCAATCGCTCAAATACAAATGTTTCAATTAGTAAGCGCACATCATATATTTCTTCTATTTCTTTTTCAGTTAATCCAATAACAACTGCACCCATTCTTTCTAAACGAATTAGATTTTCAGATGCTAAAGTTTTCAATGCCTCTCTAATAGGAGAACGACTTACATTAAAATCGGCAGCCAATTTATTTTCTGATAACTTGGTACCGCTTTCAATTAGTCCAGAAATTATCTGCATCCTTAATTCATATGTTACACGATCACCAGCTGAAGCTTTTGATAGCCATTTTTCCGGATAAAGATATTTCTTTAATTCTGACATAAGTTCACCTTCATTTCCATACGAGTATACTTGTATACAAGTATTATAAGAACATAATTAAAAAAATGCAAGCGCTTTTAATTCAAATTGCTCCACTATGTAATAGATTTTGATTATCATGAACAATTTATTACAACTAGTTTGTTTAATACGACCCTTCCGCCAATTAAGAATTCCTAGTAATTATTTGTTACTATTCACCGTTTAGGATTCCTATAACATCAATAGATTAGAGCAATAGAAATGACTTTGTGATGCTAATCATTTAATTACTCCCTTTATTGAAATCGCTGAAAGAGTAGCACCTGAAATCGCATTTGGTATTTACCTTCAGATTTTCGGAGATCTTAGGAGAGGTGTAGTCGTTAATTTAACTCGGTCTAGTTTAAGAGCTAAAGTAGATTTTGCCAGTCAACGAAATTTTTTCTTGAGATTAATAAATAATTCTAATTAATCCAACAAACTTATTTTTTACCTAAAGTATTATGAAACCTGAATTCCAAAGTGGTAGGGTATAGCTAAATGGGCTAATCAATTTAATTTGCAGCTGAAAAAAGACTATCGTCATTCTCCTTTTAAATAACAAAATATAAAAAGCATTCATTTTGCTCAATCTTTTAAAAACCTTTAATTTACCATATACAATTCAAACAAAAAACAGGAATGAATATTCATCCCTGTTTAAAGGAATACCTTCTTCTATTAAGAAGGTATTACTTCATCTATTAAGAAAGTATTACTTACCGGTACTTCTTCTACTTTAGTTAACTTACGTTCAATATTTCTTGATTTTCTACTAGCTTCTTCTAGTTTATTTGTAGCTTCCTGCATCTTTTTATGAGTTTTATCTAATAAGTCTCCAAATTTACCAAATTCTGTTTTTACCATTCCTAACAATTTCCAAACTTCACTTGAGCGTTTTTCAATTGCTAATGTTCTAAAACCTACTTGTAAAGCATTTAATAATGCTGTCAAGGTAGTTGGTCCACTTAACACTATTCGGTACTCTCTTTGTAGTAATTCAACTAATCCTGGTATTCTTAAAACTTCTGCATATAACCCTTCTGTTCCTAAGAACATAATCGCAAAATCAGTCGTGAATGGTGGTTCCACATATTTTTCACTAATCTTCCTAGCTTCATTTTTAATGTTATTTTCAAGTTGTTTACGGTAAATCACAACTTTTTCTTGGTTCGCTTCATCGTATGCTTGCAGTAAATTTTCATAATCAGATAATGGGAATTTCGAATCAATCGGCAAATAGATTGTCTTTTCTTCTTCTGATTTAGCTGGTATTTTAATCGCAAACTCAACTCTATCTTTACTCTTAGGTTTTGTGATAACGTTTACATCATATTGTTCTGCAGTTAACATTTGTTCTAGAATGTTATGAAGCTGAACCTCACCCCAAGACCCTCTAGTTTTTACATTACCTAATACTCGTTTTAAATCCCCTACTCCATTTGCTAATGTTTGCATCTCTCCTAAGCCACGTTGTACCTTTTCAAGATGTTCACTAACCATTTTAAATGAAGCTCCAAGTCTTTTTTCTAAAGTGTCGTGTAATTTCTCATCAACTGTTTTGCGAATCTCTTCTAATCTCTTGTTGTTACTCTCTTGTAATGAATTAATTGTTTTCTCAACATTTTCATTTATCTTCTCTAAGTGAGTGGCATTACTTCTTTGCATCCCTATTATATGTTCATTTATGGTTTGTAAGATTTTTTCAGTTTGGTCAGTTAAATTTTTCGAAGTAGTAACATGATTTTCATGTAATGTCTTAACTGTTTTCTCTTGAAGTTTATTTGTTGTATCATTTATTGTACTTAATTTCTCTTCAGTCGATAGAATTAGTTTATTCATAGTATCGACGTGTCTTTGTTGCGATTGCTCTTGTTGCTCCCTTAATCCTTTTATATTTGAACTTGTTTCTTTCATAAATACATTGAAGCTATTTGCTAATTCTTCTCTATTTTCTCTAAGTAATGTATGCAATTCTGTTTTAGAAGAATTTATTTCTTCTCGGACCTGCTTTATCATCTTATTTCTTTCATTTTCTATCTCTTCTCTGGTTAATCCATCACCACTTTGACCAAAACCTTTTCCAATTTTAGTCATTATAAGTAAAAGGATAATAATTTCTACAATAGCAACGCCTAATATTGCATACAGCAACATAACCCCCCCTTTTTCCTTAATTAAATTTTTTTATATTTCTATTATATTCGACAACTTTTAACATATCTATATTTAGCAATAATTTCACAAAAAGTATTTAGTTAAACTAATACTAATTTATTTCTGTTTTTTATTTATTATCAAATCATCATGTTCTTTTTTAATAAAATAATTAGTTGCCTAATTCCCACATATTTCCTCATGATTTGAGGTATTGCTGTAAAGCTTTTTAACATGTTTACTACACATTTTAAAGTATATTCTTCATTAGACTTGAATTTAATATTGACTCTTAATTTCTTTCTTTAACAAAAATGACAGCCTCCAATTTGGAGACTGCCGATTTATTACTTTAAAACCCATTTATATCGCGAATTAAATTATACGCATCTGGTGTCCCAATACCTGAAGCCATATCGTAGCCAGAGGTAGCCGGATAGTACAAGTTTGTTCCAGACGTAATATCATGATATGCTGCATATTTTTGAGCTGTATTAAAAACTTGATAAAGAGTTGGATTTGCTTGACCAAGGTTACCCTTGCCATTTGCTTGTGCGAATTGATTATTGAGTGCAGCGATTCCAGCCCATAATGGTGCAGCAGCTGATGTACCACCTACTACATGCCAGGCACCTCCAGTATAGATTGAATATCCAGTGTTAGGGTCAGCAGCTGCCGATACATCTGGAACCTGCCTTTTACCATTCGAATAACTGTTTTGGACACCAGGACCTGATTGGAACGATGGCATTGTATAAACTTTAGATAATCCTCCACCGTCACCTGATTTGCTTGTTTTGTTACTCCAAACCGTTTCTGAACTGTAGGAAGTACCACTTAAATTCAGGTGAGTTCCACCAACGCCAGTTACATACGGGTCATTTGCGGGACTATCAACCTCTAAGGTTCTACCTCCAGAATCGTAGGCACCATTGTCTCCAGACGCAGCAAAAATACTTTGTCCTTGGGCAGCAAATTGTTGGAATATGGTATGTAAACTATTCATGGTCGCACTTGCTTCATGCTGCTCTCCGATCCCCCAGCTGACAGAAATTGATTTTGCTGTATTATCAGAGGCAATTTTTTGATAGGTATCAATTAATCCTTGGGCACTATTTGGCCCTTCGTATACAACCACTTGTGCTTTTGGCGCAATTGCATTGATTACCTCAATATCAAGTTCAACTTCGATTGCACCTTGACCAGCAGCACCACTATAACCATCAATATATACATTTGTTGGTGCAGGGCTTCCTAAGCCATAGTAGTTGTTATAGGTACTAATGTTTGTTGCTTTATATCCGTCCAACTCCATAACTGCTACAGTTTGGCCAGATCCAGTATATCCGGCAGTTGCCAGTGGGTTGATATCGTATGCACCTTTTAATTCAGCCGGTGTATAACCGCCAGCTGGGCCACTGCCCACTTTTGGTGTCACCGCTTTATTCTGTTGGGAGACTTGCATAGATGCACTACTAATTTTCGAATGTGTATAATGTGGTTCATTATTGAGACCTTCAACATCCGTAATCACCCCAGAAAATTCAGCTGGAATGGAAGGAGCTTGATCATTGGCATAATAGGTTTTGCCATTTGAATCTTTATAGTTATTTATAGTTACACCAAAAGTATCCTCCATTTGACCAATGGTGCCACTGACGGTAATAAAGGCGTTATTGGAAGAAACATTTTCGACTTTAAAGCCTTGACTTGTCAAATAGCTTTTAACATTGGCAACAGTAGTATCAGTTGGTCCATATTGATTTTTAAATTCGTTGGGAGTTAAGTATTTCTTGTAGTTGATGGAGTCAGGGTTCTTTAAGCTGGCAATATATTCATCCAGTTTATCGCTGTTTCTTAGCTGAAGGGCAATAGTTACAGTAGCTTTGGAGTTACGGTTTGTGTGACCAGTGGAAGTACCATGATTTGCAGCAGTTGGAGCTGCCTGATTAAGTTGTACATGTTTGGAAGCTGCGGCAAAAGTTGGGCCTCCTGGGAAATACATCGATAATGTTAACAATGAAGCAACAGTCGGTACTAATAATTTTCGGTTTCTTTTTTTCATCCTTACACCTCTCCTTAGTTCCTAAATAAGTTCTTACCAACAATCTAGAAATCAAAAGACGATTTGAGGATACCCGACTACCATGAAATTAATATCTCCAGTTATTCCTTTTGGCTATCGGCTTCGGGTTATGTATCACCTTCTTTCAAAAATACACCTTTCCATTTAGGATATATTTTTGAGTTTGACGTAAAAATTAGAATCTCCTGCAAAATACATTTTTTTTAATTGAATTCTAAAAAATCTTAAATACTCTTAAAGCTTCTAAACTCCCTGATAGTTCAAGAGCAAAAAAAAAGAGTTATTCTAGTAACTCTTTTAAACTTTTTCTAATCTGAATTTTTTAACTTCTCAGCCTGTTGCCTAAATTCTTGGACATTTTTACGTACTTATGAACTCTTTTATCTCAAATTTTTTCACTTTTATTCTTCCATATGAATCCTTTTTGAGTAAGAAATATAGTTCGAATATTCCTAAATAGTTTTAAGTTACCATTCTTTAGAATAGAATTAATTGAAAGATGGCTTCAACTGTTTTTCGTACTGTTTTCCCAATAAGTTTCATTAGTCCATATTGAAGAAACTAAATAATAGAAGGTGATCTATTTTATGAGTCATTTCTTATTAAGTAGACTTGGCAACTGGAAAATACAAATTCATTGCCATCCTGGTATTAGAACAGTTGGGAATGAGCGGGAAGTGCTTTTACTCGATGAAGAACATGAAAAAATTGCACATTTTTCAATTGATACAAAAGGAGCCTTTTTAATACTACAAATCCCTTGGGGTGGATATGTAAAAATTAAAGAAGGCTACCAAACAATCGTGGTACATATTCCGTTTGAAGAAGCTGCAGAGGAATAGTTGAAAGGAATACTGGTTTTATAAATAAATGCATTGGTCATATAAAAAGAGTGTGTTTAAATATATTAGATTAAATCTGAAAAGTATGAATTTTCCGTTTAGAATTATCCAAGATCCTCTGATACTCGTTGATTAAATAATGTTTTTTTGCGATTTATAATTGGCCTAATAATGATTTCTCTAAAAAAAATTAATTGAGCCAAAGTGTAAGTCATTTAGATGTTTACCATATTTGTAAATGTAAATTTGCATAGGTAGAATTTGAATTTTAGGTACAGTTTAATAATTAAAGGTAATTCTTTAAAATATTGATTTTTTTAATGTTCTAAAGAATAATTTTTATATTTGAAGAGTTGATTGAAACGAAGGGATGCTCGACTCCTATGGGAGATGCAGGAAGGGTGAGACCCCGCAGGAACGAGGAGGCTCAGCTCATGCCCCATGGAAAGCGAGCATCCCGTAGTGGAAATCAACAAGACATTCTTATTTAATTAACAACTTTTTTTAAAAGCATGAAAAAAGAGTGTGCCATTTAGCACACTCTTTCCTTATTATTTACGTAATGTTAAAAACTCTAATTGTCTTAATCTTACTGTGAAGAATGTAATCGGATCGAAGTAAATACTTGGATTAGATTTCATATCTTCTAAAGTTTGATTATAGTTAGAAATTGCTACTCTTGTTTCATCAACTAGTTCATGGATTTGCTCAAATGGAGCATGTAGGAACATTGATAAATCTCTTGGTAAAGTTTTTTCAAACATTTCAAATTGTAGGAAAAACTTCATTGATAATTCTGATGTTACATCATCATAGTTGACATTATCAACATACTTTTGATATTGAGCAACAAGCTTTGATTTATTTTGTGGTAGTAAACCTAATAAGATACCTGAGCTCTTTAAGATAAACTGAGATGGTGAAGAATTTAATAAAATATTCATATCATCTAGTTGAGTCATACTAGTCATTCGATCAGCATCACGGCGCCAGTCATCTAATACTTTAAAATCACATTCAAGATTTAAGTATTCATTTCCAATGTAGTCATTTAAAGAATCACTCATTTCAGATAAGTAGCCTTGAGTACCTTCTAATAAAACACCTGAATCTTTAATCCAGTTTTGAAGAGCTTCATTTAGTTTTGGTAAAGTATTCTCTCTTACATACTCACCAATACGAAGATTCATCTCTTCGTTTAGTGTTTCAAGAATTGTACCGAAATCACTATCTTCTTTGATTAATTCTTTACATTCTTTTAGAAGACCAGGAATACTTAGCTTCAGGTCATATTTTAATTCGTCTTTTAATTCACGATACGAGCTTTTAATTGTATTTAAATGTTCCATTTCTTTATCTTTTAAAGAATGTAATAGACCATTTAATTTGTCATCAAGAACTTCATTCCATTCAACATTAGCACGTAGTTCGTCTTCTTTCTCTACTCGTTTTTCTAATAAGAAATTAATTAATTTGCGAATAGCTAATAATAATTTTTCTGTTTGTTTAGAATTTGCTTCAGTTGAAAGAACGTTATCCTCAATAAATAATTCTAAATCTTTAAATTGATCTTGATTATTATAAATTGAAGAATAAGGTAATACTTTAGCGCTAGGGAAGTCTTGATTAACTTTCGCTTGGATTTCAGCGCGAACTCGATCAATTTCTTCTTTACTATAAATAGAATCCATCTTATTTAAAATAAAGTGAATCGGTAGAGTTGGTAATTCTTTATGAATTTTAACTAGTAACGATCGTTCGTTTTCTGTATAAGGTGCAGTAGCATTTAAAACATAAACAAGACGATCTGCAAGTTTTACAGATTGTAATAATGCTTTTGTATTAACCTGGTTTCCATCAATTCCAGGTGTATCAATAATTGATAGGCGATGCTTTTCTAAAAATGAATTTGGTAATTTATAGTATACTAATTCATCACCTTTTAACAGATTATTTTCAACTGTTGTTAAATCGTAAAAATCTGCAAATTCGGCAAGTTGTGTATTTCCTTCCTTCGAAAATACGATAATATTTGAATCACTATTTTGTTCAAATAATACAGGCATTGTCGTAGAAGAACCCATCATTTTCTCACCTAAAAGTGAGTTAACAAATGAAGATTTACCGTTACCTGATGTACCTGCAACAAGCATTGTTGTATTTTCAAATTGAGTTAATTTACTTGTCCACCACTCAAAACGGTCTCCAACTTCTATTTCATTTAAAGCAGACCATTGTAGGATGTTTTCAAATAATTCTTTGCCAATTTCAAAGCAATCAGGCGTTTTTAATAACTGTTCAAATGCCATTTCTGCGTCAGCAACAATTTGATAATCAATACGGCCTGGGAATAATCGATCCCATGCAAGTGTTGCAGTCGTTGCTAAAACCGCACCTTTTATATCGGTAATACGTAACCAATTTGTTAAAAAGCTTGGCATCATTTCCTCAAGCTGAGCTACAAAATAATCACCTTCAACTAATTCTTCGTATGTCATTGAATAGATTGATGGGAAACGATTCCACTTCACACCTGTTTCAACGTTGATTTGGAATAACATATCATTAAATGTTTGTAACCAATTTACATAAACTGATTGTTCTCTGTAACTATTCCAAAGTGCTTCTACCATTAATTCAAAGTGCTCAAGATCGACTTTAGCCAATGATAGTAACGGTTGCACAAAGTAACTTGGTGCCATTTCTTTTGTTACACCATTTACAATGTATTCTCTTAATACAATAAACCATTTCAAATCTTCTGTTCGAATTGATTCATCTGAAGCTAGAGCTACAGCACTAGTCCAATCGTGATGTTTTTCATAAAATTTACGTGCAATTCTCGTTACATTTGGATAATCAGGATTATATTTTACTGCTTCTTTAATAATACGATCTGCTTCTTCGTATTTCGAAACATCGATATAAAGTGAGAATAAATGTAAGAATATTTCAGATGTCAAAGTACTACTATCTGTTTTAACTTCTTTATATAACTTCTCAGCTGTTTCAAATGCACCGATTTCATAATAAGAATCAGCGATATTTTTCTTTGCCCAATCGCTTAACTGGTTTCCGACTTTTTCCCATTTGAAAACTGCAGATTCAAAATCTTTATTTTCAAAATAAACTTCACCTTGTGCAAATCGAATAGATGAAAGATCCATATCATCATTTTGTTCATTGTAAAGGTCAGCTAGAACTGCAATAGGATGGATATTGTTTTCATTTTCATTTAAATACGATTTATAAAATTGTTTTTTAATAAATTGTTCTTTCACTTTCACTTTAACTTCCACTGTCATGTTCTCACCTACTATGTATAATAAAATCAAATTAAGTCCAAAAATTTGTCAAAAGGAATATGTTAAATTTATACAGCATTATTATTCTACCAAATTAGAGTAGCTGAAATTGTGACAATTCTATGTCATTTTCAAAAGATTTTTGTTATATTTGTTACGTTACATACAAAACATAGGTAAAAGAATATTTTTTTGGAGGCATTATGCTAACTTACGAAGAAAAACTAACAATCATTGAATCATTTCCAGAATTAACTAAAAAGCCAGTCTCACTTGGTCGTACAAATTTTCAATATGAAGAAAGTTTAAAAGAAAAAAAGAATGTTGTTTATCATTTACATCCTAATGGAAACGGCTTTGTATATGCTGAAGGTGTAAAAGGGTACAAAACGAACGAAAAAGGTATGGTAAATATAAGAGAATTTACTGAAGAGGAACTTCGCACAATTCTCACTAAATCAATTGAAAGCCTATCATTCGAGCCAATTTTTGAAGAAGATGAAGAAGTAGAAGAAATCTGGGTTAATGCGAACGGCCAAATCCTTAAACTTGTTTCTGAAATGGACATGTGGAATGTTTACGCAGGAGAAAATCTTGATGGTACATTCAATAGCTACGGTGAAGCTTGTGAATATTTAGATGAAGAAGGATTTAATGTTCAAGACTAAATATAGTTAGAAAAAATATAGAGCTTGGGGAAATCCAAGCTCTTTTTTAATTGGTTATTTTAGTGTAATTCAGTTTGTGATTTACTACCTTTTTTAGAGCGATAGACATTTCCTTTTGTATTATCACCACTAGTAGGTGCTTGTCCATGAAGTTCAGGTGCGTTTTGATTTTTACTTCCTTTGCTGCCATTTTTACTTGTCATTTTGCTTCCTCCTAATACTATTTATCATAAATAGATTCCCATTTTAAATTAAAGATTATTCAAGGAATTTAAGCACATAATAATAAAAAAGGAGGGTTAAACATGGCAAAAGGACATACAAACAAAGGTCCACAGAAAAGTTCTGTCGATCAATTTGGGCATTCAGAGGAATCTGCATATTCGAAGAGTAAAAAAATGGAAGAGTTTCATAAGAAAAATACAGAAAAAGACAGCTAATAGATCGCTTAATTCTTTTAAATGTACTTGCTAATTTTCCTTCAACAAGTCATTATAAAAGTATGATTAAATTGGAGGAAACTAAATTTATGAGCGAAAATAACAATGAACCAAAAAAAGTTAGTCTTCAGGAATTAATGAAACAAAAGTTGGCTAGCAAAAAACAGCAAAATTCTAATCAAAATACTGGAGTAAATGCTGTTAAAGATATGACGAAAAAGAATCAAATTTCTAAAAAGCCAAACAATCAACGCAAACGTATGGGTGTGTAATTAAAAAAACGACTGAGGTTATCAGTCGTTTTTTATATGTCTTCTAAAAGATTTTGATTGCTATTATTTTCTCCAAAAGTTAAAACTTCCTCTACTGGCTGATAAGATTCACCGTAAAAATGTGTATCCCTATATGTATGAATCATATTATATGTTTTTTTCATCGCTTTAAATATCATTTCTTCACCCTCATTATTTGGAGACCAGTATAAAATCTCCATAGGGTTTATTTCTTGAGTTGCTAATGATCGTCTGTTATATCCTATCGACTGAGCATGCTCAAAACCTTCTCTTTTATAAAATCTAAGCCTTTTTTCTGTATCTGTATCTTCATAATTAACTGGTTCAACCTCTAAAATAATTGGTTTGCCTTTCTTCTTTAGCTTATCAAGCAATTTATACCCAAGACCCTGTCCACGGGCATCTTTTGAAACGAACAAGTAATCGATAAATACAAAATCATCTAGTTCCGCATACATTAAAACATGATGTGGACCTTCATCCTTATGGTAAATATCTGATCGCTCTTTCAATAAAGTTTCCATATGTTCCCTTGATTTCATTTCTTCAACTGGAAAATACTGATTTAGTTTTTCATACCAATGCATTGATATTCTCCTTTTCTTACATGCAGTTTATAGCATCACACTAGACAAGTCATTATTTCATTTAACTCATTAATAAATATTTACACAAAAATAATTAGTAAATCCTTTCAAATGAAGTATTTGAAGTATTAATACTTTTCATGCAAAAAAAAAGTTCATTGATATGAAATTAACATTATTTCCTTAAAGAAACCCTATCTTCCGCTAACATTCCATAAACGATGTGATCTACATAATGATCATACAACCATTCAGCTTTCCTGATCCGACCTTCCTGAAAGAATCCTAACCTCTCAGGAATAGCACGACTTTTTGTATTTTCAACAGCAGCACGAATCTCGACCCGATTTAGCAATAGATCTGTTAATGCATAATTAACAAATGCATGACAAGCCTTTGTCATTATACCTGTACCTTCAACCCCCTTTCCTAGCCAATAACCAATACTCGTCGACTTATTTGACCAATCAATTTTATGAAACCCTATTACTCCAACAAGTTTTGAATTTGACCAAATACCAGCTTGGAATCCATTGTTTTCAGTAAATTGTTTCATAGTTGTTTTTATAAAGTTCTCTGTATCCTCAAGTTTTTTATTATATGCTATTAATGGTAACCATTCTTTTAAATGTTCCATTGAATTGATTGTTAATTTGTATAACTCATTTGCATCTTGTAGAGTCAATAACTTTAATTGCAAATTTTCTTCAATTTTATAACTAAACATCAATTTTTCTCCTTTTTAAGAGCTTAGAACTAGATTATAAAAAAGACAGCTTTAAGCTGCCTTAATCGGTTATGTCAACGATGTGATGGCCACGATCCTTGCATTTTTCTTATTTGAATAATTTGTCCGGTATGGTAAGCGTCATGTAGTAATAAATCCATTAGTTTGACTTCAAAGGAATTTTTCATCAATTCCTCATCTGTCATATTACTCAATAACTGTCTTAAACTAAAACTAGTATTCTCCAATCGTTCAATAACTTTTTTCCATTCGTTTTCTTCATTCGATTGTTCTGTAAGAAAAAAGGTTTGGTCACCGTCTAGATTTTGCGTCCATTCTCTACCTTCTAGATTTGCTACAATCCTCTCTTTGTAATAAAGAAGATGATTAACGTTTTCCCAAATTGATTTAGTCGCTTCCCCTGTTGGTCTCCAACCAGCTTGTTCAGCTGTAATTCCTTCAATTGAATTTTTTAGTGGAGCAAACCAACTTTCCTTATCATATGTTTTGTCTAATACGTTTAAAAACATTTCTTTTCGATTCAAAAAAATTTCCTCCTTTTTAAACTCTAATAATTTTAGAAATTACTTCTATAAAGTCTCCTCATAACTAATAAACTGTCATAAAAAAGTAGGACAAATTTTGAACTAAATGATAACGAATAATTCGTACTTGAGGTCACCACTGTTATTTATTCAACAAATGGCTATTTTTACCTTTTATTTTTTTAGCTAAAAATACTTCTATAAAAACAAAAAGGAGTCACAACCATGACTCTCTTAGAAGCATTAACTTACAATGTGAAGTACAAAAATAACTAAAAACACACCAGACAGTACACTAATTTTTTGAAACTTTGTTCGTTTTTCAAACCAGTTCCATCTTTGATTCTCGGAATTAACAAGTCCAAAGTGAAACATCAAATAATCAATCGTACTCATTAATAAAGCCCCTAATACGACCCAAATAATATTTGACATTCAAATTCTCCCTTTATCTAAACTAAATTTAGAAAAAATTACTAATTTTTCTTAATTATACATTATCGTTTGATAGTTGTAATATGGGAGAATTTCACCATTTTAACAAAATTTCTCACTAAACAAAAAGACGACGATAAATTATCAATTTATCGTCAGAGTGTTGGAATAAAACATATACAATATTGAAAATAACATAATCATAACTGCTTCATGAGTAAATAAAATGGCTAAATATTACTTTTAACTTACTCATAACCGCTTCATGAGTAACTACAATGGCTTATTCTTGCTTTTATCTTACTCATAACTGCTTCATGAGTAACTAAAATGGCTTATTTTTGCTTTTAACTTACTTATAACCCCTTCATAAGTAACTAAAATGGCTTATTCTTGCTTTTATCTTACTCATAACTGCTTCATGAGTAACTACAATGGCTAAAATTCTGACAGTTCAGTTTCCCCTTTTTAAGATCTGAATTATCACTTGATCATCAGCAAGATTTTTTACTATTTGAAAAATAAACCTCATATCCTCTTCCAACATCTTTTACACTATGAGAATCAGAACCATACATTAATTCTATGTTTAAGGAATTCGCAATTTCAATGACATGTTTTGGTGGATAGGTTTCACCACAATACTCTTTAAATAATCCTGCAGTATTATAGTCTAAAATATAATTTTTTTCTTTTACTAGATTTAATAGTTCAACTTGTTTATTTAGGATTTTTTCCGTATCATCACAATTCAAAAATTGTTTAAATTTATTACATAAAGTCATATGTCCTATTCTTTTGGGTTTAAACGGACCTAAATCATCAATGATAGACTGTTTTACTAAATCGTAATAAGCAAGTTGAAACGCTTCTGCACTGCCATAGTAATTAACTAAACCAGAAAAGGTATCTTCAGCTTTATAATCTATACAATGCCATCCATTTTTTCCTTCTAGGTAATGAACTGACAAAAGTCCTGTGTCACAATATTTGCCGTATTCTTTTAGGAAATCTTTAAACCATACTGATTCACTCGGTAAATAATCGTATTCAAATCCAATTTTTATACGAATTCGATCCTTATACTGATCTCTTACTTTATACATTTCCTTAATATATTCGTCTACTTCATTTTCAGACATAGCAAGTGAAGCAACAGCGTCATTTGGCTTTAAGCAGTTTTGAAATGATGATGGTACGGGTGTATGTTCCGTGATATGGTATTCATCGAACCCAAGTTCAATCGCTTTTTCGATCATTAATTGTACGTCATCACCACTTCCGTGCGGACAATATTGTGTATGTGTGTGTCCATCAATTTTCAAGATTTTACTTTCTCCTTCCTATTTATTAAGCAATTGTTTATCTCTTCCAATTTTATTCCTTTTTCTACCATTAAAACAATTGTGTGATAGACTAGATCACTAATCTCATAAATTAATTCTTCCGTTCCTTCATTTTTAGCACCAATAATTACTTCGCTCGTCTCTTCACCTACTTTTTTCAATATCTTATCAATGCCTTGATTAAATAAATAGGTAGTATAAGATCCTTCAATTGGATTCTCTTTTCGATCTTGTATCGTTTCATAGAGGTTTGGTAGATAACTTAATGATTCATTTTGAACAATATTTTTTTCTTGCATTAATGTTAATTTTTCGGAAAAACAACTGTAGCTTCCTGTGTGGCAAGCTACTCCTACTTGTTCAACCTGTAGTAAAATTGAGTCTTGGTCACAATCATAAGAAATCGATTTGACATATTGAAGATTCCCCGATGTTTCTCCTTTTTTCCAAATTGATTGGCGACTTCTACTATAAAATGTAGCAAATCCAGTATCGATTGTGAGTTTAATTGATTCATTATTCATATATGCCAACATTAATACTTCTTTCGTATTAATATCTTGCACAATTGCTGGTACTAATCCTTGTTCATTAAAGCGAATTTTTTCGATATCAAAATACATGTTTTTCTCCTCCTATAGTCGAACTGGAATATTTTTTTCATTTAAGTAGTCTTTTAATTCACTAATTTTGATTTCTCCAAAATGGAATACTGAAGCAGCTAAAACTCCATCGACATTTGCATATTCAATCGCATCGTAAAAGTGTTCTACTTTTCCTGCGCCACCAGATGCAATAACCGGAACATTAATTGCATTTGTAATTTTTTGCAGCAATCGGATATCAAACCCTCTTTTCATACCATCTTCATCAATACTATTTAAGACAATTTCACCCGCTCCAAGCTCCACACCTTTCTTTGCCCAATCAATCGCTTCCCATTCAGTCTCTTTCCGACCACCATTTATAAACACTTTATAATTGCCATCTTTATTTAACTTTGCATCAATTGAAAGCACGACACATTGCGATCCAAAACGATCTGATGCCTCTTTAATTAAATTCGGATTTAAAATTGCTGCAGAATTAATTGAAACTTTATCGGCTCCATTTCTTAATAGTTTCGTAAAATCATCAATCGAACGTACTCCACCTCCAACACTGAAAGGAATACGCAATTCCTTCGCTACTTCTGAAACAAATTTCAATGATATATCTCTTTCTTCATTTGAGGCCGTAATATCATAAAATACTAACTCGTCAGCACCATTATCACTATAATATTTTCCTAGTTTCGTAGGTGAGTCAACATCTTGAATACTTGAAAACTGTTTTCCTTTTACGACTCGTCCATTACGAACGTCTAAGCACGGTATAATTCTTCTTGCAAGCATTTAAGTGCCTCCTCAACTGTAAATTTCCCTTCATATAATGCTTTTCCAGAAATCGCACCATAAATATTTAACGTGCGAAGTGATTTCAGATCATTGATTGAGCTCACTCCACCTGAAGCAATGATTTTTAAATTCGTTTCTTCAGCTAATTTTTTATATGCTTCTAAATTAGGCCCACTTAACATGCCATCCTTTGATATATCAGTGTATACGACTGTTTTCACACCGAGTAGCTCTAGCTGTTTACAAAATTCATAGCTATCTTGATTTGTCGACTCTTCCCATCCATTTATGGCTACAAAACCGTTTTTTGCATCTACTCCTACAATGATTCGATCACCGTATTTTAAAACAGCTTGTTCTAAAAGTTGTCTATTATTAATTGCAGCTGTACCCAAAATTACTTTTTCTACACCTAATTCTAACCAGAACGAAATCGAATCAAGTGATCTGATTCCTCCACCTAACTGAATGTTTAAATTCGTATTTTGAACGATTTCTTTTATAATTGAAGCATTTTTCCGTTCTCCAGTCCTTGCTCCATCTAAATCAACGACATGTAAAACTTTTGCACCAGCTTTTTCAAAGTCTAACGCAACTTCAAGTGGTGAATTCTTATAAATTACTTTCTTATTAAAGTCTCCTTGCTCAAGGCGAACGCAATTACCGTCCTTTAAATCAATTGCTGGATATAGAATCATATAAACACATCTCCTTAAATGCTTTTAATAAATTCAGACCTGTTTCTGCACTTTTTTCAGGGTGAAATTGCATTCCGTAAATATTATTGGATTGAATAATTGCTGGAATCTTTACCCCGTAATCGGAATAAGCTAAAAGCTCATCATTTGTTGAACTAATATAAAATGAGTGTACAAAATAGACATAATCACCTTCATTTACATATTTTAATAATGATTCCTGTTTCGTAAAATTTAGCTTATTCCAGCCCATATGTGGAACTTTTACGATGTCAGGTATACGTTTTACTTGACCTTTAATTAAGCCAAGCCCAATTGCTCCGAAGTTTTCTTCACTAAATTCATATAGTAATTGCATTCCAAGACAAATTCCTAAAATTGGAGTACCACTTTTTGCCTTAGACTTTATACAATCAACTAAACCAAGTCGATTTAATTCATTCATCGCTGCTTCATATGCCCCAACACCTGGTAGAATAATAGAAGAAGCTTCCTCAATCACTTCAATTTCATTCGTAATGACTACCGGAAAATCAATTTCTTCACAAGCTCTTTTTAATGAATCTAAATTACCTACACCATAATCAATAATAATATTCACTTATAACATTCCTTTCGTGGAAGGTAATTTAGTCGAAGTTATTTCAACCGCTTGTTTAACCGCTCTGCCAAATGCTTTAAATAAAGCTTCAATTTTGTGATGATCATTTTCTCCATATAAAACTTCCATATGACAATTCATTCTAGCTTCAGAGCTTAATGATTTAAAAAATTCTTTAAAATTCTGTGTATCAATCATTCCTATTCGTTCTCTTACCGTTCGATCATTGTAAACAAGATATGGTCTACCACTAAAATCTACGACCACTCTTGCTAACGTTTCATCCATTGGAATGTAGCATGAACCGTAACGATTAATGCCAATTTTTTCGTCTAACGCAATTAATAAGGCTTTACCTAATGCGATACCAACATCTTCTGTTGTGTGATGATCATCTACTTCAAGATCACCCTCACAAAATACTTCCAAGCTTATTCCGCTATGGAATGAAAATAACGTTAACATATGATCTAAAAAACCAATTCCAGTTTGAATATTACTTTCTCCATCACCATCTAAATTTAAATTTAAACGAATATTTGTTTCATTTGTTTTTCTTGTTATCATTGCAGTTCTCACTTTGAATCCTCCTCAAATCGAATACTAATTGCTTTACCGTGACCATATAGTCCTTCTTCCTCTGCGATCAATTCAATATGTTTTCTTGCTTCGCTTAAGGCAACTTTATTGTAATAAACAACGGATGTTTTCTTACTAAAGTCATTTACATTTAATGGCGAGGTAAATCTTGCAGTTCCGCTAGTCGGTAATGTATGATTTGTTCCCGCAAAGTAATCACCAACAGGCTCTGGAGTATAGTCTCCTAAAAAAATAGCACCTGCATTTTTAACTTTATGAACGATCGACTCTGGATTTTTTATCATTAGTTCAAGATGTTCAGGCGCTAACTTATTAACAAGCTCAATTCCTTCCTCGATTGTTTTAACGACGATAATAGCTCCATAATTTTCGAATGAGCTTTTAATAATTTCTTTTCTTGGTTGTTCTTCTAATAAGTTTGGTATTTCTTGCTGTATTTTTTGTGCAAACTCTTCTGTATTCGTAATAACAATACTAGATGCCATTTCATCATGCTCCGCCTGTGCCATTAAGTCAGCAGCAATAAATCTCGGATTGGCAGTTTCATCTGCTAATATGACAACCTCTGTTGGACCTGCAACCATATCAATTCCTACGATGCCTGAAACACTTTTCTTAGCGAGCGCCACATAAATATTGCCAGGGCCAACTATTTTATCTACTTTTTCAATTGTTTCAGTTCCATAAGCCAATGCCCCAATTGCTTGCGCTCCACCAATTTTCAACACTTTTGTAACACCAGCTAATTTCGCAGCGACTAGAATAGAAGGCTTAATTTTTCCTTCTTTATTTGGTGGCGTTACAATGACAATTTCATTCACGCCTGCTATTTTTGCAGGAATCACATTCATTAAAACTGTTGATGGGTACGCCGCTTTTCCACCTGGGATATACACACCAACTCTTTCAATTGGATTAATTATTTGTTGAACATATGAATTTTTTTCATTTATTTTATAGCCGTCTTGAAGTTGCTTTTCATGATATGTCTCTATATTTTTCTTAGCTTCAATTAATGCATTTACTAAGTTTTCATCAGTTTGTTCTAGAGCCTCATTAAATTCATCTTCACTAACTTCAAAGCTTTTTAGTTTGACCTCATCATAAATTAAAGAATACCTGCGAACAGCTTCATCACCATTTTCTTTCACATTTAATAAAATCTTTTCCACACTTTTTGTGATCTCAACAGTAGGTAAATTCGTTCGGTTTATAATACTTTCAAGTTTTTCACTTTTATGATTAATCGATAAAATTTCCAGCATATATATCCCTACCCTTCTTTATTTTTTCTATAAAATCAGTAATACGGAAATAGTTAAATCGATAACTAACACGATTTGAAATCACTCTGGCGCTAATTGGAATCATTTCTTCTAAGATGACTAATCCGTTTGCCTTTAAAGTACTTCCTGTTTCTACTAAATCAACAATAATATCGGACATTCCTACAATTGGTGCTAATTCAACAGAACCGTTTAAATAAATAAGTTCAATATTTTGCCTAAACTGAAAATACTTCGAAGTGATATTTGGATATTTTGTCGCAACTCTTAACGTTTCATCACCTCGATCAATTAACGTTCCTGGAAAACCCGCTGCTGCAAAAATGCATTTTCCAAGTTCTAGATCCATCAACTCGTATACATCTTTCTCTTGTTCTAGCAGAATGTCTTTTCCTACAAAACCAAGATCGCAAACTCCTCGTTCAACATATGTAGCGACATCCACTGGTTTCACTACTAAATATTTAATTTTATTTAATTCATCTTCAAAGATTAGTTTTCTAGTTTTAGAATCAATTACTTTTCGGTAACCAGACTGACTTAATATTTTAATAACCTCATCTTCAAGTCTTCCTTTTGCAACTGCAACTGTTAGCCAACTCACTTTACATCCCTCATTTGACATGTTATCCAAGCATTTGTATCAATCGAAAATCCGATTGCATCAATGCTGTTTTCCGAATCTTCAGACACCAGAAGATAGCGTCCTCCACTTAAAACCTCTTTATTTAACTGATCGTAATACCCTTTAAAAACGATTCCGTCATAATAATCAAATTCATTTACGATTGATAAATCGAGAAGAATATTTGGACTAATTTCTTGAAATTTAATTACCTTTTCAACAGCATTTTCCATTTCATTATTTAATACTAAACTTCTAAGTAATGAATGAAGTTTTTCCCCTTTACCTTGTAAACTAAATAACTGTTCAAAAACATTTCTGGCTTGAAGGGGTAAATTAATTGACTGAATAAATCGTTCTAATTCATCTATGTTTTTTAAATAAATTAGCTTTTTCAATTTGTTTTTTTGCGACTCGCTTAAATTACATTCTTTGAAAAGTCCTTCGATAAATCCTGTATGCCCGATTTCTAAAATAAAAGGAACATTGCTTAATAAATCAATTGCCATAATAACTACTTCTATTTCAGATGCTTCAGAAATTTGCCCTAAATTTTCGATACCAAATTGATTAATTTCCTCAAGCTCTACCCCATTATTTCGATAGATTGTTGATTGATAAAATACTTTACATTTCTCTTCCTTCAATGCGATTGGATAAATTTCTTTCATTAATGCACTTGTTAAATCAGGTCTTAACAATAAAATTTGCTGTAAACGTGTCAATACAACAACTAAGTCTTCTCTAGCTAATCTAGGGTTTCGACTCGAAAATGAATCATACTCTTCAAATAACTGAGGATGAAAAGGGATATATCCTCGCTCTAGTGCATAATCTTCCATTTTTCTTTTATATCGATAATTGACTAATGATTGCTTTAATTTCCCATCCAATTGAACATTCCCCCTTTTAGAAAAAACAAAAAGGCCATACAGGTTAAATGCCTGTATGGCCTTCTGGCACGACACAAGCACCTTTTTCGTAACACGAAGAGGGCTTGCATCTATGGTCAATTTTTGTCCATAGATTCAAACCCTGGGTGGATGATGATGTTGTAGCCCATTATTCGTGCGTGCGAAAAGCATGTTCATGTCTCCTTTTTCGTTTTATTTTTATTCATCTTAATGAATTTGATATAAGTTGTCAATCCCTTTTGAAAAATAAAAATTTTGAAAGGGTTTACATTAAGATTTTTTAATTTTTCGAATCTATTAAACTAAAATAAGTGTTTTATTCTTATAACAAATATCTTATATAGTATAACTAATGCAAAAACCTTACTTAGTAAAGAGATAATAAATAACGTAAAACCAACTAAAAAACCCGTGAATTATTGCCCAAAGAACTGATTTATGAATACTCCAAGATATTGTAATGGCTAAAGCCGAACCGAAAGTAATAACACTTTTTGAACCAACTGGAACATTATGTCTTTTTTCTGACCTTTCTTTCATACCTCAATCCCCATTTCCACTAAAGCTATATTTGTTAATATTTATTCTTCAGTGAAAAGTTTATTCTCTTCAAGTATTAGTATCAGTAATTTTAACGCAATATACCTGTCAGTTGTTGTACTACTTATGTATGCATTATTAGGGCAACTAGCTTTTTCTAGTTGATTTTAGTAAATAAGTACTTTAAATATCAAAAGAAAATATTTCTTTAAAACCTTTTTTTCCTTCAAAAGTTATTTTTATGGCTCTTGTTTTTGGCATACGTTGAATCCAATTTAGTTCTAAAAATCTTTCTAGAAGAGCATTTCCCAATGCTCCACCAAGGTGATATCGTCTTTCACTCCAATCTAAACATTTATGTGAAAATGATCGACGTTTCTTCTTAATTTTTTCAAGATCGATTTGAAAATCAGTAAAGAATCTCTCTCCTATTTCTGTTACAATAAATCCTTGTTTTTCTTCGTTTATGACTCCCAAATTAATTAAAGAATCAGTTAATAGTACCCCAAACTTTCCTGCAGGATGATCGTAACACGTTCTTGCAAAGCGTATTGCTGAATTTTCCGAAGCTTGTTTTAAAGACCTAATTTCAATTGGCGGAGCTATTGATAATAATGTCTCCATTATTTGAGCAACCTCCTGATTTCGAATACCGTAGTAACGATGTCTTCCTTGTTTTTCTACATTAAGTAATTTCGCATCGACCAATTTTGCTAAATGGAAACTAGCCGTTTGTGGTTTTATTCCAGCCATATATGCCAGTTCGCTAGCAGGATGAAATCGACCATCTAAAAGGACGGTTAATATTGCAGCACGTGAAGTTTCACTTACAAGCGTAGCAACCACTGCCACATTTGGATTTGCATTCATTTTAAATCTCCTCCCATTATGTAATCCATATTTCGATGATAATTGAACTATTTATATTCTACAATATATTTGAAATACATAATTATTAGGAGGAAAAAAATGAATCATTTTACAAATACAAAGTTGATTAGACCTAAAATTCTATATTATGGAACACCCGTAATTTTACTAAATACATTGAATGAGGATGGGACAGTTAATATTAGCCCGATGTCCTCTTCATGGGCTTTAGGAGATTGCATAATATTAGGAATTGGACTTGGCGGGAAAGCAATTGAAAATTTACAGCGACATCCTGAATGTGTAATCAATGTACCTAGCCCTTTATTATGGGAGAATGTTGAATTTTTAGCCCCTTTTACGGGAAAAAATCCCGTTCCTGATACTAAGAAAAATATAGGATTTTCATATAAAAAAGAAAAATACAATATTAGTAAATTAACCGCTACAGAGTCACAAACCGTAAAACCTACACGAATAGCAGAATGCCCAATTCAAATCGAGGCAATTGTAAAGCACATTCGTATCCCTGAACATTCACCTGATTTTGCAATTGTTGAGACACATGTTTTACATGTACATGCTCAAAATGAAATCATCATTGAAGAAAATCATATTGATCCAAATAAATGGAGTCCACTAATATACAATTTCCGTCATTATTTCGGTCTCGGAAATCAGTTAGGTAAAACTTTTCGTTCGGAAATATAGTAAAAAACTAAAATATAAAGTTAGATTCCAACTTGTAAGGAATCTGACTTTTATATTTTAGAAGGAAAAACAGGTAAAAAAGAATTAATTTTTGTACCTCAACAATCACAAGCTGAGGTACAATTCTTCACTAACTCGCAACCATTTTTAAAGCATCAACATATTGTTTTGCTTCTAATAATGAAAGACCTAAAAGACTTCTAACTTCTCTAATTGCTTGAATTTCTTTTCCTTCTTGTAAAAGTTTACGTATATCATTATTAATTGGATGTTCTGGGACTTCTACTACTTTAGCAATCTGATCTAAAGTAATCTTTATATTTTTCATTCGATTCTCTAGTTTGTTAAGTTTATCAATAACCGTTGTAAAAAGTACAAAAACTATGACTAACACTAATCCAAGTAACGTAAATTCCACGCTAATCACCCTATCTATTTATATATTTTTAACATTATTGAATATCATTATATTTTTTTTCAAAGAGTTCTAATGGCATAGTGAACTTAGTTGTTTTTCACTCTTCCAATAAATGATAATTTCTACTTGATTCCCTTTCTTCTCAACTTCTAGTAAAGCATTCCCCCCTTTATCTCTTATTGAGACGAAACGAGTAAATATACTACTTCAAGTATACGTAAATTTTAGTTATATAAAGATAAAACAAAAAATCGTCATTTCTATAAATGACGATTTTCCAATTAATTAGATTGTAGAAGTATTTTTCGTTAATGCTGGCTTTAAATGTAAGATTAGTCCTTCATTTTCAGCAGCAGTTCCGATTGTAATTCGAATTCCATTAGGGAATGCACGGATAATGTATCCTTTTGATTCTAGATCTTTAAAGATTTCTTGGCTATTTTCAAGTGAAACAAATATAAAGTTTGCTTGAGATGGGTAGTATTCGATTCCATAACTGTTGAAAAACTCTTCGTATTGTTCCATGCCTTTTTTATTTTGTTCAACACAGTTTTTAATAAAGACTTGGTCTTCAAGTGCTGCTATTGCTGCAACTTGAGATAACATTGAAGTGTTGAATGGTAGTCTAGCGATATTTAATTCTTGAATTAATTTGCTATTTCCGATTCCGTAACCGATTCGGAATGATGCTAGGCCGTATGCTTTTGAAAATGTTCTTAATACGATTAGATTGTCAAATTTATTTAGTAATGAGATTGTATCAGGGAAATCTGATGCTGATACATATTCAACGTAAGCTTCGTCAACAACTACAAAAGTAGTGCTTGGTACTTTTTCTAAAAACTCGACTAATTTGCGGCTACCAATATATGTACCTGTTGGGTTATTTGGATTACAAATCCAAACTATTTTAGTATTCGCATCAACTTGTGCAAGCATAGAATCTAAATCGTGTACACCTTTAACTAAAGGAACAGGTCTTACTTCAGCACCTTCAATAACTGCGTGATGAGCATATTGTGAAAATGTTTGAGATGCTTGTACAATATTATGTTCTTTCGTTAACAACGCTCGACTAATCATTTGAATAACTTCGTCAGCACCACTTCCGAATATTAATTGATCTGGCTGTATATTTAGGAAATTTGCTAGTTTCTTACTAATTTCTTCTGTTGCTCCATCTGGATAAATCGCAAACTTACTTACTACATTACGTAGTTCTTCAAAAACTTTAGGAGAACATCCGAATGGATTTTCATTTGATGCAAGTTTTACTACTTTGTCTAGACCATATTCACGCATGACTACTTCACTTGGTTTTCCTGGTGTGTATGCTTGAAGCGTCAAAATTTGTGGTTTCACGTACATGCTTATTTCTCCTTTTATTCAAAGTTTTGTATAATGTTGTCAGTTTATCATATTATTAAGCTGTTAATCTAGTACTATTTTTAAGAATATTTCAAATTATCTAGTTCCATAATGCCTGGGTTTTCTTGTACATAGCTTGTTTCAAATTCAAATAAAAAGTAGAATCAAAAGACTCTACTTTTCAATCCAACTACCCATATAAGCCGGATCTTCATATTGATGTGCTTCTTTTACTACGTAAAGTGGTCTAAATGTATCAATCATAACTGCTAGTTCTAATGTTTCTTTCTTTCCAATACTTCCCTCAGTTTTACCTGGATGTGGTCCATGTGGAATACCTGATGGATGTAATGTAATAGACTCTTGTTCGATTCCTTTTCTACTCATAAAGTTTCCTTCTACATAGTAAAGGACTTCATCACTGTTTACATTACTGTGTACATAAGGTGCCGGAATTGCTTCGGGATGGTAATCATACATCCTTGGTACAAATGAGCACACTACAAAATTATGTCCTTCGAATGTTTGATGTACTGGTGGTGGCTGATGAATTCTTCCTGTAATCGGTTCGAAATCTTCAATATTAAATGCCCATGGATATAAATACCCATCCCAACCTACTACATCAAATGGATGATGTGTTAAAACATGTTTATAAAGGTTTCCTCTTGCTCTAGTTAGGACAGTGAATTCACCTTTTTGATCATATGTCTCAAGCGATTCTGGTCCTCTAAAATCACGTTCGCAAAATGGACTATGCTCAAGCATTTGGCCATATTCATTGCGATAACGTCTTGGCGTTGTTAATTGGCTATTTGACTCAACAATTAAAAACTTCGTATCATCATTTGGAACTACTTTGTAAATTGTTCCAATAGGGATCATGATATAATCCCCTTTACGGTAAGTAATTGTTCCAAACATTGTTTGGATTTCACCTGAACCGTAATGGACGAAGAACATTTCATCTCCTTCACCATTTCGATAAAAATGTTTGCTTTCTTCCGTTACGTTTGCAACTGCAATTAACAGATCAGAATTACCTAAAACGTATACTCTTCCTTCTAATGCATCACCTGTACGCTCTAAATTGTTTGTACGAATATGGCGGTGCTGTAGGGATGTCTGTTCTTCAAATTCGATTTGAAGTGATTTATAAAATGATGTTTCACTAACTGATGTAGGCATATTGTTATGATATAAAATAGATTGAGTACCTGAAAATCCTTTTGTACCCATTACCTGCTCTCTGTATAATGACCCATCTTCTTTACGAAATTGAATATGTCTTTTCTTTGGAATCTTACCTAGACTACGATAATACACAAGCTTCCCCTCACTTTCTTACGGTATTTCGTAATGTACCTAAACCTGTAATGCTTAACTCCACGACGTCTCCATCTTCTAACCAGCGATGTTTTTCTTCACCAAGCTCTAAGATACAGCCTGTTCCAACAGTTCCGGAGCCAATCACATCACCTGGATATAACGTTACATTTTTTGAAGCATGAGAAATTAATTCTGGAACGGAATAATAAATTGAAGAAAAATTGCCACTAGAAATGACTTTTCCATTAACTGCAGCTGTCATCTTCAAATCGTAGCTTTTACCTGTTCTAAATTTCTCAATTTCATCTTTTGTTACAATGCAAGGTCCTAAAGAAGTAGCAAAATCCTTACCCTTAGATGGACCTAAGCCAACCTTTACTTCGTGTGCTTGAATATCTCTAGCACTCCAGTCATTCAAAATTGTATAGCCAAGAATATAATCATCGGCTTCTTCAACTGGGATATCTTTACCTTCTTTACCGATAATACAAGCGATTTCTAATTCAAAATCCATCTTTTTGCAATTAGTTGGAATACTGACATGATCTTCAGGTCCAATTACCGCTCGATGATTCGTAAAATAGAAAACTGGTACGTCATACCACTCAGGTATCATCTCTAGACCTCTTCTGCCGCGAGCAGTTTTCACATGCTCTTCAAAGGCATAAAAGTCACGAATACTCTGTGGTTTTGGTAATGGTGCTCGCAATTGAACGGAAGAAAGTGGAATACCTTCTCCTGTTATTTCTGCTATTTCATTTTTATATAAATCATAGTTTTCTAGAATTGTTAGTAAATCCGCTGGAATTCTGCCATTACTAGCTTTATTAAGATCCATTACTTGATCTTCAACTAATAATCCTGCACGCTCATTACCATCATATTGAAAAGTTATAAATTTCATACCTTCACCTTTTTCTTTCAATTGCAAAAGTATCAGAAATAGCACGAGTATAAGAATGGCCAGCAAGGCGACCAACTGGATTTAGCTTTTCAGTATTGATTTTGCCATCTGCATATAATTCATCATTTATATGAACATTAACGACTTTACCAATTACTAAACTTCCAGCACCTTTGTTCTCACCAAAATGTAGTAGCTCATGAAGCTCACATTCTAGTCCTACTAAACTTTCTTTTACTCGAGGAACTTGCACAGTTGTCCCATCAACTTTTGTAAGACCAACTTGTTCAAATTCATCTACTCCATACGGAAAATCTGCAGCAGCATTATTAACTTGTTCGCAAATTTCTTCACTTACAATATTAATAATAAATCGTTTCGTCTGTTCAATATTTTTTAATGTGTCTTTTTTCTCGCCGTCTGTACCTCTAATCATTGGTGCAAAGCACACTAACATCGGGTCAGCACAAATCGCTGTAAAGAAACTAAAAGGTGCAACATTCGCTACACCTTCTGAGTTTACAGTTGAAACAAAAGCAATCGGACGAGGCAACACTGAACCAATTAACAGCTTATAAGCATCTTGCCATGGTAAAGTATCCGGTCTAATTTCCATTGTTACAACTCCTTATAGATTTCCTCGAAGTTCTTGCTCGCGCTCGATTGATTCGAATAATGCTTTAAAGTTACCATCACCGAAACCTCTAGCACCTTTACGTTGAATAATTTCAATAAATAAAGTTGGACGGTCAACGATTGGACGAGTGAAGATTTGTAATAAATACCCTTCATCATCACGGTCAACTAAAATCTTTAATTCTCTTAATTTCTCAATATCTTCATCAATTTTTCCAACGCGCTCTGTTAACATATCATAGTAAGTATCTGGTGTTTTTAAGAATTCCACACCTAGAGCTCTAAGTTTAGTAACTGTATCAACAATATCTTCAGTTAATAAAGCAATATGTTGTACGCCTGGTCCATTGTTATAATCTAAGTACTCTTGAATTTGTGATTTCTTTTTACCTTCAGCTGGTTCATTAATTGGGAATTTAATTCTGCTTCCATTTGTCATAACTTTTGACATTAATGCAGAATACTCCGTACTAATATCGTCATCATCAAAATGGATCATTGATTGGAATCCCATTACATTTTCATAATAAGAAACCCATTCTTCCATTCTTTCAACGTTACCAACTACGTGGTCTAATGCGATTAATCCAGTTTCATTTACTGGAATTGTGAAAGCGCGATCTTTATATCCTGGTAAGAAAGGACCATTGTAGTCGCCTTTTTCGATTAATGTGTGAATTGTATCACCATAAGTTCCGATTACAGCTTTTTTAACTGTTCCGTATTCATCGCTAACTTCAGTTGGAGGTAAAATTTTAATTGCTCCACGGCTTACTGCACCTTGATATGCTGCTTCGATATCATCTACTAATAAAGCGATATCTTTAACACCATCACCATGTTTTTTAATGAAGTCAGCAATTTTAGAATCTTCTTTTAAAGTTCCAGTAATAACTAGACGAATAGTACCATTTTTTAATACGTAAGAAACTTTATCACGTACTTTTGTTTCTAAGCCAGAGTATGCTACTGGTGTAAATCCAAAAGTGTTTGCGAAGAAATAAGCTGTTTGTTTCGCGTTCCCTACATATAGTTCTAAATGATGTACATCTGATACTGGAAAAACATCATAGCTAGTATTTGTTTGTTTTAATTCATCTTGTTTCATTTTAATTTCCCCCTATAAATTACGAATTTTGTAAAGAAAAGAAAAAACTATGTAAGAGCGTAAAGTAAACGCTTACAAAACAAATAAACCGCATAAAAAAAATTCTTAACAAGGATGACAATTCGCCAAGAATACCATTTAGAAATATATGGGAATTTCCCTAACGAACACACAACCTTTACTACTATATTAATGTAATCATCGTTTTATGAATCGATTTTACACTTATATAGTAGTCTCTAAGATAAATATTTCTACACTTCTTTTTAAATTCCTTCAAAAAATTTTTAATTTAATAAATTTTTTGTCGTTTCTTAATTTTATAACGATAGTATTAATTCCTTTTGCTTTTCTTTATATGATTTCCACCCCATGTACATAAGAGATCCAAAATTGGTTTCATTGATTTACCGTATTCATTTAATTCGTATTCCACTTTTGGTGGAATTTGATCATATGCAATACGATTAATTAGTCCATCCGTTTCTAACTCTCTTAATTGCTGTGTTAACATTTTTTGAGTTATTTTAGGCATCAGTTTTCTAAGTTCATTCGTTCTTTTTTTACCAGTTTCTAAATGGCAAAGTATGATACATTTCCACTTACCACCTATTACCTCAATCGCCGCTTCAATCGGCATATTATATTCTTTCATATATCCTCCATCATTGCTAAATACTATTTAATTAAAAATAAAGTTATTTTACTCAACTTTTTTAGTACTAATGAAAACTTCAAAATCATCATATATTGTGGATATTATAACTATTGTCCTATCAATGATTTTGCAGTCAACAGTAAATGTTCATAAAATATAGCATACAAATAATTTATAGTTCAACTATTTATCAGTTATAAAATAACCGAACTTAGTTCCATAGACTTAGATTTCCCAAAAAGTTTTATAGGCACTTTTTAGTACGTACTTTATTTTAAGATCGTTATCATTCATAATTACAATCATAATTTATTCAAAAAGGAGTGGAAACAATATGTTTATCATTCATGGTAGTTCTAGGGAAAACGGAAATACAGAGCAGCTAACAAATTTCATTACAAAAGATGTTGCCAAGACGGAAGTACAATTACGTCATAAACAGATAAAGGCAATTAACGACCAAAGACACGAGCCAAATGGCTTCCAACCAATTGATGATGATTACGAGGAAATTGTAAAAGAAATGCTCGAGCATGATACGATTATTTTTTCAACACCTTTATATTGGTATGGTATGAGTGGATACATGAAAAACTTTATTGATCGTTGGTCTCAAAGTCTTCGTAATAAAGATCTACAATTCGCTGAAAAAATGAAAAACAAAAAAATCTATGTCGTAATTGTTGGTGGAGATCAGCCTAAAATTAAAGCTCTACCATTAATTTTACAATTTAAGCATATTTTCGAATTTGTTGGAGCTACACTTGAAGGATATATTATTGGAACAGGAAATTCACCTGGAGCAATATTAGAAGATCAATTAGCCATTCAACAAGCCGAATTGCTAAACACAACATTAAAAAATAAGTAAGTACAACTAGAAGGAGCAAGACCTTGATTCCATTTTTACAACATAACCCAACTAAATTATGGTTTGGGAAAAATCAAATTGAACAATTAGCAAATGAAGTACAAAATTATAATCGTATCCTGATCGTTTATGGTGGCGGCAGTATTAAAAAAAATGGCGTATATGATGACGTAATGAACCAATTAAGTGATAAAACGATTTTTGAACTTTCTGGAGTTGAACCAAATCCGAGACTAACAACGGTGAATAAAGGTATTCAAATCTGTAGGGATGAAAAAATTGATTTTATTTTAGCTGTAGGCGGCGGCAGTGTAATCGACTGTGTTAAAGCTATTGCAATTGGCGTTCCATATGAAGGAGATGTGTGGGATGTTATTACAAGAAAATCTAGGCCGACAAGTGCAACTCCTTTTGGTACTGTTTTAACATTAGCTGCAACCGGTTCAGAAATGAACTGCACATCAGTTATATCAAATATGGCAGTAAATGAAAAAAGAGGATGGAGTAACCCACTCGTTTTTCCTAAATTTTCAATTTTAGACCCTTCTTATACATTCTCGGTACCACTAGATCAAACAATTTACGGAATTGTTGACATTATGTCACATGCATTAGAGCAATATTTCCACCGTGTTAGCAATACACCTATGATTGATCGCTTTATCGAAAGTTTATTAATTACTGTAATCGAAGCTGGTGGAAAACTTGTTAAGGATTTAGAAAACTATGAATTACGCGAAACAATTATGTATGCTGGAACAACAGCCTTTAATGATACGTTATTAAATGGTACAGATGGTGGCGACTGGGCATCACATCAAATTGAACATGCGGTATCTGCCATTTACGATATTCCACATGGCGGTGGGTTAGCGATCATATTCCCTAACTGGCTAAGTCACTGTTTAGACTATGATCCAAGCAGAATTAAAATGCTAGCAACAAATGTTTTTGGAATTTCTGAAGAAGGAAAAACAACGAAGCAAGTTGCAGAAGAAGGGATCCAAGCACTAAGAAGTTTTTGGAACTCAATCGGTGCACCAAACCGTTTAGCAGATTATCAAATTGACGACTCACGTTTAGACGAATTAGTAGAAAAATCATTTGTAAAACCAGTAGTTGGTGGTTATAAAATTTTGGATAAAGAAAGTGCGAGAGATATTTTAGTTCGTTCTCTTTGATGATGGAAAGAACCTTGCATTAAGCTAGGTTCTTTTTACTGTATGTATGAATTGCTCTGAACCATCACCCTTTCGGATCGATTATTGAGTTTTTTGATTAATATCTGCTGTTTGTATATTTTTTGGGGGATAATTGTTGGCTTATTTGCAGTTATATTGGTTTTATTTGTTGTTTTGCTTATTTTATTTGCTGTTTTACTAATTTTAATTGCTTTTTCATCATTTTTATTTGCAGATTCATTGATTTTAATTGCGATTTCACTTATTTTATTTGAAGTTCAAATTTATTTGCAGTTTCACAGACTTTATTTGTACCTATCCTTGATTTTAACGTCGAAAATCTATCTACTGCTTACCTAAATTTAATGGCATTTTTTCTAATTAAAAAACAAAAAAAAGAACCCAATAAAAGGTTCTCAATTAAAATTGCATTTCAATCCAATTAAGTTCATTAATATGGTGATCTACCACGTTACAACACATATTCGGGTTAATCGTATCGACATGTGAAATTGTAATAGATGACATCGAAACCGAATATTTAACTGTATCAACAATGCTCATATTATTCATATAGCCATATCCGATCCCAGCAACTAAAGCATCTCCCGCTCCTGTTACATTAACGACTGAAACGCCATCGGCTTGGATAATACCTTCTTCTATTCCATCATTATAATAAATTCCTTCTGCATCTAAACTAATAAAAACATTTGTTACACCTAATTCTCTAAAATATCTGCCAGCTCTTCGAACATCTTCCACAGAAGTAATTTCAAATCCACACAATACTTCAGCTTCATGTCGATTTGGTTTAATCGTATGAAAATATTGAATATAATCTTTTATTTTTGAAGCTTTTGACGCAGAAACTGGATCTAAAATAAATTTTGTTTCATTATGGAAATTTGTTAATAAATAAGCTAAAATACTTGGATTGTCCGCGTCAACCACCATATATTCAGCATTTCGAATAACTTCTGCTTTGGAGTCTATAAACTCCTCTGTAAAATTGTTTGTGATATCTAAATCTACTACCGCAGAGACCATTTCTCCGCTTTCATTTAAAATGGCTAAATATGTTGGAGTAGATTCTCCTTTAATAATTAATGTGTCTTCCATATCTATGTTCATATTTTTTGCGTGATTTAACATATTGATTCCATTGATATCATCACCAATGACTGAAATAAACTTTGTATTTAAGTTGATCTTTGCCATATTTTCTGCAATATTACGGCAAACACCACCAAACGATACTTTTACACTGCCTGGATTTGAATCATATGGACGATAATTTTTTTTCGTAAATCCGATAATATCACATATCGAAACACCAAATACTAAAATATATGGATCATAAGGAATTGTCATTTTGTCAGTCCTTTCACTTTAAACTGAAAGAAAAATAAATTGTTTTGATTCACTAATTATACCAATATAATATATTCTTTATAAAGTATTTTTTTGAACTTATTTTCATAATTAATTTCTTTTTTATTATTGACTAAAATTATTTTTAAGTATAATATTTATTCTTACGTTTAAAAAATATATTTTTTACGTGGTTCGAAAACCTCCCACGAAAAAAAACTAAGGAGTAACAAAATGAAGTTAAAGACAATTACTGTTAATGGAGTATTTGCTGCACTTTATATTGCAGTTACGTACTTTATTCAACCATTCGGGTTTACGAATGTACAGTTTCGTGTATCCGAAATTTTTAACCACTTAGTCGTATTTAATAAAAAGTACATATATGGAGTAGTTTTAGGAGTTATATTAGCTAATTTTTTCTTTTCTCCAATAATGGCATATGATTTAGTCTTTGGTGTTGGCCAATCGATTATTTCGTTATTAATTACAATTGCCACGTCAAAATTTATAAAAGGTATTATACCGAGAATGATTGTTAACACGGTTGTCTTTACGATTACTATGTTCTTAATCGCAATCGAATTAAAACTAGCATTTCATTTACCTTTCCCAATAACTTATTTAACTACAGCCATTGGTGAATTTGTAGTGATGGTTGTTGGTATACCGATAATGTACTATTTAAATAAACGAGTAAAATTCGAACATCTAGTTTAAGTAAAAAGAGTTGTTTCTCTAAATAGAAACAACTCTTTTTATTATGTATTATTTGTCTTCTCTTAATAAATAATCATTACCATCTTGATCATAAAAATTAAACATTGAACCGTATGGCATTTTCATCAGGTCATCAACTTTTACGCCATTTTGTTTCATTTTTTCATAAGCAGACTCAATATCCGTTGTGCTAAAAAGTACAGATGGATGAGCTATTTTTTCTGGTTTAAATTGTTCCATCGAAGGTTTAGAGTAAAGAACTAAAGTAGTAAATTCACTTTCGCTTGGACCTACTTCAATCCATTTAGCGTCTGGTCCCATTGGCATTTCTAATTTTAGTACAAACCCCATTTTATTAATCCAAAAATCTTTTGCTTGCTCTTGATCTTCTACATAAACAGTAACTTTACCGATTTTATTAATCATATAAAAATCTCCTCTACTGGTTAATTTTACTACCAATCTATTTTAGCAAACACAAATATGTAAAACAAACCGATTAAGTATGAATTTTCACTTCGTGTATATGTCTTTTTTCCTGTAGAAGCATTTTTATAAAACAATACCATATACTTTTTTGAAAACAGTACTAAGTAAGGGGGAAGTAATCTTGCCTAATAACGTAATATGGAACGATGTTGATGAATATTTTGTAGAAAAACTAATTCCAAATGATCCTATATTAGAAAATGTATTACTTGCAAATTATCAAGCCGGTTTACCTAGTATAGATGTGTCTCCTACTCAAGGTAAATTACTTTATCTATTAGCAAAAATTAAAGGCGCTAAAAACATTTTAGAAATCGGTACTTTAGGTGGATATAGTAGTATTTGGTTAGCTCGTGCACTTCCTGAGGATGGCAAATTAACAACCTTAGAAATTAGCCATGAGCATGCAAAAGTTGCCAAACAAAATATCATAGAAGCAAAATTGCAAGAAAAAGTCGAGATTATTATCGGAAAAGCGTTAGATACTTTACCAACGCTAAAAGAATCAAAGCCTTTATTTGATTTCATATTTATCGATGCCGATAAACCAAATAATCCTCATTATTTAAAATGGGCATTAAAATTAGCAAGCTCTGGTGCATTAATTATTGTCGATAATGTTGTTCGAAACGGAGAGGTAATTTATGAAACGAGTCAAGATAAAAGTGTTAAAGGTGTTCGTGAGCTTTTGGATCTAATCACTACAGACTCTCGAATTGACACTACCGCTATTCAGACTGTTGGATTAAAAGGATATGATGGTTTTGTGATTGGAGTTGTTAAATAATTTATTAATTTTAAAAAAGGGGCGCCCATAGTTCAGTTAATCTGAATTATGAGACTGCCCTTTAAAAATTCAAACTTATTTTATTACATTACTCGCTTAAACATTTTCTCAAGCTCATACGAACTAAAATGGATAACGATTGGTCGACCGTGTGGACATGTAAATGGATTGCTTGATTTTCTCAACGATTCTAATAGATTAAAAATCTCATCGTTTGTTATATATTGATTTGCTTTTATTGACGCTTTACAGCTCATCATGATGGCTTTTTCTTCACGCAGTTTTTTTATATTAATCGTTCCGCGTTTTAATAGTTCTTGAATCATTTCATCAATTAATGTATCCTCTTGTCCTTCTGGAAACCAATTTGGATGTTCACGAATGACATAACTATTCGATCCAAACTTCTCGATAAATAGCCCAACTTCTTGGAGTTCATCTTGGTATTGGTCTAATAAAATAGCTTGCTCTGGTGAAACATCAAATGTAATTGGAATTAATAAAGTTTGCAGTTCTGATGCAACTTCCCCTATTTTTTCCTTAAAATATTCATAGTAAACACGTTCCTGTGCGGCATGTTGATCAATTAAATATAATCCTTTTTCATTTTGAGCAATAATATACGTTCCGTGCATTTGGCCGATTGGATATAAAGGGGGTAGTTGGTCTATGTTTTGCTCATCATATACTTCTTCGTTCACAATGACTGTTTCTTCTATATTTGATTGGTCGTCTTCACTTACAAAATTTGAATATCCTACGTCTTTATTCAATTCATGTTTTTCAAAATAAAGACTTTCATAATCGGTTGGGGTTGATGAATCAATTTGATTAATTGAATCGAATTCAGTTGAATTTTCTTCTTTTATTGTTTCATTCGTTTCATTGGAATAATTCGAATTAGTAGTAAAACGATCTTGAAGCGAGAATGGTAATTTCTTTTCTACATCTTCTTTTATAGAAGAATGTTCAAACGAAAATGTAGATTGTTCACTAAATATTTTTTCCTTTGGAACTGTTGACTTTATTTCTGGAATTAGGGAACGACCTCTAAAAACTTTTTTTATACTTTCAGTAATTAATGTAAATAATTGATCCTCTTTACTAAAACGAACTTCTTGTTTTGTTGGATGTACATTTACATCGACTAATTGAGGGTCCATTTTAATAAATAACGAAACGATTGGAAAACGGCCAATTGGTAGCAAAGTATGATAACCTTCACTAATTGATTTGTTTACACCATAGTGTTTTACATATCTTCCATTTACATATAGTGATATATAGTTTCTAGTTGCTCGTGTATATTCTGGCATAGATAAATAGCCTTCAATTTGAAAGTCTAATGACTCGCCTTTAAAATGAACCATGTTTTTTGCAATTTGTAGTCCGTATAATGATGCAAGGATTTGTCTTGCGTCGCCATTTCCATTACTACGGAACATTAATTTATCATTATGTTTCAAATCAAAAGCGATTTGTGGATTAGCTAATGCTAATCGATAGACAACGTCTGTTACATTACTTAATTCTGTTTGAACCGTTCTCATATATTTTAATCTAGCTGGTGTATTAAAAAATAAATTTGAAACTTCAATACTTGTCCCTTTTGATTTTGCAATTTCTTTTTGGGATTGCAATACGCCACCTTTTAAAATGGTTTCAATTCCAGGTCCGTCTTCGGTTGATGTTTTTACTGTAACATAACTTACAGACGCAATACTCGGTAATGCTTCACCTCGGAAACCTAATGTACGTATTCGAAATAAGTCATTTTCATCTTTTATTTTACTAGTTGCATGGCGCTCAAATGCAAGGATACTATCTTCCTTTGTCATCCCTTCGCCATTATCACTTACAAAAATTCGTGAGAGTCCACCGTCGTTAATTTCGACTGTAATACGTGTACTAATTGCATCAATTGCATTCTCAAGTAATTCCTTAACAACTGATGCAGGACGTTCTACAACTTCACCTGCGGCTATTTGATTGGCTAAAATCTCATCTAACTTCTGTATTTTTGACATTAGTGAACCTCCTCTCTAAATAAATGCATTAATCAATAAAAAAAGGTATAGTACATTAAGCTATTATCATAATTTTAACTATTAATTAAAAGAAAGGCCATTTGGCCTTCTTTTATTTTTTAACTTGCTTTTGAAGTTCATATAATAAATTAAATGCTTCCATAGGATTTAATTCTAGTATATTTATTCCTTTTAATTGATCAATGACAGGATGGTTTTTAACAACTTCTTTAACCACCGGTTGATGATCGTCAAATAAGCTTAACTGAGATTCAGCATCCTCTTTGTTGGTCGTTTGAACAATTTCTTTTTTCGGTACTTGAATAGTTACAATCTCTTTTTCTGTATTTTCAATTCCCTCTTTAACATAGGAATGACTATTTGATTCTAAATCATTTAATAATTCTTTTGCCCGACTGATTACATCTTTTGGAAGGTTTGCTAATTCGGCAACGTGGATACCATAGCTTTGATCCGCTGCGCCTTCAAAGATTTTATGAAGGAATAATACTTTTCCATCTTGCTCTTTTGCTGCAACGTGAATATTTTTCAAAAACTTAAGTTGATTAGCTAATACCGTCAATTCATGGTAGTGAGTAGAAAAAAGCGTTTTTGCTCCGATATGATCATGTATATATTCAATCATGGCTTGTGCTAAGGCCATTCCATCATATGTTGATGTTCCTCTACCAATTTCATCAAATAAAATTAAACTTTTTTCAGTTGCATTTGTGATTGCATAATTAGCTTCTAACATTTCGACCATAAATGTACTCTGTCCAGAAATTAAATCATCTGCTGCCCCAATTCTAGTAAATATTTGATCAAAAATAGGTAATTTCGCATATTCAGCAGGTACATAGCATCCAATTTGAGCCAATATACTTATTAGCGCAACTTGTTTCATATACGTACTTTTACCAGCCATGTTAGGTCCTGTAATTAAAAATTGATGAGTCTCAACATCGAAATTAGTATCATTCGGAATATATTCGGAACCTAGTAGTACCTTTTCAACTACTGGATGTCTTCCATTCTTCACGATATATTCTCTTTCCTCCGTGAATGCAGGTCTAACATATCCATTTTTTTCACTTACTACAGAAAAACTTTGTAAAACGTCAATTTGACTAATTACTTGTCCTAATGTTTGAAGTCTAGATAAATATTGTTTTACTTGTTCTCGAATTGAAATAAATAACTCATATTCCAAGCCAATCATTTTTTCTTCAGCTTCAAGAATCATTGTTTCTTTTTCTTTTAGTTCTTCAGTAATAAAGCGTTCTGCATTCGCTAATGTTTGTTTACGTTCATAACGACCTTCTGGTACTTGACTAATATTTGATCTAGTCACTTCGATAAAGTAGCCGAAGATTCGATTATAGCCAATTTTTAAGTTCTTAATCCCCGTAATTTCTCTTTCTCTTTGCTCTAATTCCATTAGCCAATTTTTACCGTTCTTACTAACGAATCGATATTCATCTAATGTTTTATGAAAGCCATCTTTTATAATGTTTCCTTCTTTAATTGATAAAGGCGCATCTTCTAAAATTGCATTCTCTAAAAGCATTTGAAGCTCTTCACACGGATCGATTTGATTAATTAATTCATCTATCGTTTCATGACTAATTGATTTTAAAGCATGAATAATTGAAGGTACCGTTTGAAGTGAACGTTTTAATTGTAATAAATCTCTTGCATTTACATTACCAAATGAGACTTTCCCAGCTAAGCGCTCTAAATCATATACATCTTTTAATAATTCCTTCAGGTCTTCACGGATAAAATAATTTTCCATTAACAATTCTACAATCGTCAAACGATGTTCAATCTGTTTAGTACTTACTAGTGGACGTTGAATCCATTTTTTTAGTAAACGTCCACCCATCGCCGTTTTCGTTTCATCTAATAACCAATTTAAAGAACCTTGTTTGTTTTTTGAACGTTGTGTTTCAACTAATTCAAGATTTCTCATCGAATACATGTCCATGTTTAAAAAATCATGTTGATGAATAACGACTATTTCTTGAAGATGAGAAAGTGTTCGTTTTTGTGTTCTCGATAAATAATTTAATAATCTTGCGGCAGTAGTTTTTAAACTAGTTTGATCAATTGATTTTACAACATTTTTAAACTCATCTGATAAATGAACATTTTCCTCAAATGAAACGGTAATTGAAAAACTTTTTTCTAGTGTTTGAATCGCTTTAGATGAAAAATCTTCATTTACAACAACTTCTTTAGTACCAGTTGCTGCGATTTTTAAAACTGCTTCTTCAATTGAACCACTAAGTAATAAAGCATTCCCCTCACCAGTCGTCAAATCAATCCAAGCTAAAGCATATGAACTTGGTGTTACTTCTGATAATGTTGAGATATAATGATTTTGCTTTTCATCAATCGATCTACCCTCCATTTGCGTCCCTGGAGTAATCAGTTGAACAACCTCTCTTCGAACTACTCCTTTTGCGACCGTTGGATCTTCAACTTGTTCACAAATAGCTACTTTATATCCTTTTTCAACTAATTGTTCTATATATCCAGCTGCAGAATGGAATGGTACTCCACACATTGGAATTCGTTCATCAGTTCCTCCTGCTCGACCGGTTAACGTAATTTCTAAAACTTGAGATGCCTTTATGGCATCCTCAAAAAACATTTCATAAAAATCACCAAGTCTAAAAAACAAAAATGCATCTTGGTAATTTTTCTTTATATTTAAATATTGCTCAATCATTGGCGTATAAGTTGCCATTTCTATCCTCTCCATCAAAAAACATTCTTCGCATATTATATCACATTTTGCAAAAAGGCTTAGAAAGTTCGAAAGTTAAGAAAAAGAAAACTTTCGATTGATTGTAAAGTTGAAATTATTTATAAAATAAAAAAGCTAGGAAGTATCACCTTCCTAGCCTAACTTACTCTTCTTCGCCTTCTAAAACAAAATCTGGATCTAAATCTTCAAACTCATCATCTACATCAAAGAACTCGTCATCGTCGTGTACACCATGCGGTGCAACAAGTACGACAATTTTCGTTTCACCTACAACTTCAACTAATACTTCTTTCTCTACTGTTACAATAAATCGATTTCCATTTGGAGAAATAATTGCATCTAAACAATTTGGATGTTTTAATGATCTAGCAATCACTTCACAATCTTCGCCAGTAAAGTTTTCATCTCTGTGTCTTAACTTTACTACTTCAGTATACTTAACAGACTCAGGAACAACTTCTGTTTTCGTATTGTCACCATAGGAGTACCAAATATTAATATCATATTTACCAGATACTTCTACTCCATCCTTACATTTTTTTGCATCATATACATGGTTAATAACCCAGCAGCCTAAAATACTTGATGGAGTATGATTTGGTGTGATTGTATGTGTGACTTTGTTATATTTCTTGCCTCTTCCTACGACTGCCTTCGTTATAATCTCTCTATGTTCGCGTTCAGACATAGGTGTGACCCTCCTCGTTCCATTTTCATTTCATTCTATGCGTGACATATGCGGAATGTGTTAATGACATGAAAATTCTTTTATACAAGTTAAAAAAACATGTGATGATAAATTGTATGACGACAGCCTAATAAAGTTGACTCTAAATTGAAGAATTTAAAAAATAAACATAAAAATTATGATATTAAGGCTATTTAGTAATTACTTTATTAGCTTTATATAAAAAAAAGACTCAAGCAGCAAAATTATTTGCTTCCTTGAGTCTTTTTTATTAATGGCTGCAGCTATCTGTTTTGCAAGCATCCGGCCCATGTTCTACTTTTGAACCTGTCTCACCACTTAATAAGTTACCGCCTGTTGACTTAATGATTTCGTCTGTCACACCATTTGAGATCGTGTGAGCGATTAATTGAAGTAAGTCATTAACTTCTATTTGAGAAGATTGAAATTCTTGTACAACTGGAATTGTTTCTAGTTTTTCGTTTAATTCATCAAGCTCTTGTTCAACTTTTTTAAGTGCTTCTTTCTTACCCCAGTGCTCTAAATTAACTGCTTGTTTTTGTAATGACTTAATTTCTTCAATATAAGCTCTTACAGTTTCACTCTCGTTAATTTGCGCTTCAGCACGTTTAAAAAAGTCTACTTCTTCTGTTTCAGAAATCATTACTGCTAATTCTTTTGCACGTTCAACGATATCCGTTTTTGTATATTTTCCCATTATAGCACCTCTACTGTTTCTTCTACTAATTCTCCATCTAATGACCATGTTTTAGCTTTTGTAACTTTTACTTTTACAATTTGACCAACGATTGATTTAGGACCTCTAAAGTTTACAAGTTTATTATAAGGAGTATACCCAGCAAGTACATCAGGGTTCTTCTTACTTTCTCCTTCAACTAATACATCAAGTATTTGACCTTCAAAACGTTTATTGAATTCAGCAGATTTTTCATTTACAAGATTGTTAAGTCGTTGTAATCTTTCCTTTTTCACACTTTCTGGTACATTATCTACCATTTTTGCAGCTGGTGTACCTTCACGTGGTGAATAAATGAAAGTAAATGCTAAATCAAAACCAACTTCTTCATATAATGTCATCGTTTCTTCGAATTGCTCATCCGTTTCATTTGGAAATCCAACAATGATATCTGTTGTAAATGAAATTTGTGGCATTGCTGTTTTTAATTTTCTTACAAGTTCTAAATATTGTTCACGATCATATTTACGTGACATTAGTTTTAGAACTTCAGAGCTACCAGATTGAACTGGTAAGTGAATATGTGGCATTAAGTTGCCACCTTTTGCTAATACTTCTATTAAATGATCATCAAAATCACGTGGATGACTTGTTGTAAAACGAACACGCGGGATACCAATTTTACGGATTTCATCCATTAAATGACCTAATCCATATTTACCATCATCTAAGTCTTTACCATAAGCATTAACATTTTGACCTAATAAAGTAACTTCTTTATAGCCCAGTCTAGCTAATTCACGTACTTCATTGATGATATCCTCTGGCTGACGACTACGTTCTTTACCACGTGTGTAAGGAACAATACAGTACGTACAGAATTTATCACAGCCATACATAATATTAACCCATGCTTTAATTTCTCCACGACGTACTTTTGGAAGGTTCTCAATTACATCCCCTTCTTTTGACCATACTTCAATCACCATTTCTTTACTAAACATCGCTTCTTGAATAATAAATGGTAATCTATGAATATTATGTGTACCAAATACCATATCTATAAATGAATGTTTTTGTAAGATTCGATTAACAACTGCTTCTTCTTGAGACATACAACCACAAATACCGATTAATAGATCTGGTCTTTGAAGTTTTAACGGTTTTAAGTGACCAATTTCACCAAACACTTTATTTTCAGCATTTTCTCGAATAGCACATGTATTTAATAGAATAATATCAGCATCTTCAACTGATGTAGCTACTTCATAACCCATCGTCGTTAAAATACCTGCCATAACTTCTGTGTCATGTTCATTCATTTGGCAGCCATATGTACGGATTAAGAATTTTTTACCTACACCTGAATTTCTCATTTCTTCAGGAATTTCGAAACCACGATCATACGTAACTTCTTCTTTACCTCGACGCTTTGCATCAGCTAAAGATGGAGCTTGGTAAACTTTTTCAAAATATTTACTATAATCTTTATCATTTTTATCTTTTGAATTATTTATATTAGTGCCTTGAAGGCGTTGTTGTTCATTCATGAAACAATCTCCTTTCTTCTCGAGCGTCCACACATTACTTAAGTATATAACGTTATTCTACAATATACAATGTGCGTTAGGCAAAAAAGAAAGCTGATAATACTAGTATATTTGAATAATTTTATCCATTATTATAAAAACAATTCTATAAAAGAATAAAGCGCTTTAATGATTGATTGAAGAATGTTGATTCAGGTTATATGGTCCTCACTTTTAGAACCGTAACTCGAGCCCTCTCTAAACCTAAAAAACACCTTTTTCAACATAAAAAGAGAATCCATCAAAGGATCCTCTTAAATTCATTGAGTTCATAATTTACATAAAAAAATAAAAATATAAGTAGCTTAAGAAACAACCTGTCCAAGAAACAATCGTAAAATTCATGACAATGACATTTTCTGACCAACCATATTTAATTCCATAATGAAAATGTATAGGTGCCATTAGAAATAATCTTTTTCTTGTTCTTTTAAAGTAGAAAACTTGAAAAATAACGGAAAACTGTTCAGCTAAATAAATAAAAAACAACATTGGAATCAAGATCTCTACTTTTTCAATTATCGCTAAAAATGATAACGAACCACCGATTGCCATTGAACCTGTGTCTCCCATAAAAGCCTTAGCTGGATATAAGTTATAAATTAAAAAACCAGCTAAACTAGCGATCATTATGAGACTAAAAATTTTCACTTCAATATGATCTGAAATCAGAAAAAAGAAAAAGAAGGTAGGGATTGATACCATACCAAGCAGTCCGTCCATCCCGTCAGTAAAGTTAATAGCATTAGCTGATCCTACAATAAATAAAGTGATTAAGGCCAAATAAACCCATAATGGTAAAAAGATACTTATCGAATCGGTAATCCGAAAGGTTGTGTCTACTTCAAAAAAATTAATTAAAACAATAAGTAAAAAAATAGTAAATGAAAATTGAAAAACTAGTTTTGTTTTAGCTGATATTCCTCCTGGATCCTGTTTTGATGCTTTCCAAAAGTCATCAAGAAAACCAACAACACTGAATAAAATAAAAGTTCCAACTAAAAAAAGCATAAGTGGACTTGAATAATTAACGAAAGCTACTAAAATACCTATCAAAAATATACTTCCCAGCATTAAAGGAGTTCCTTTTTTATTATGGTGTTCAGCTGGTAATTCCGCTCTAATAGGTTGAGTCAACTTCAATCTTCTTAACGTAGCAATTAAAAAAGGTGAAAGAATACTTACCAAAATAAACGTAATTAAAGCAGGTACGAGTGAGGATAACAAAATTTTTCTCCTTTCTATTATTTCTAATTAAGAAATTCGATAATATCAAGCGATTTCCTTTATTTGCCTATTTTTTAATTTAAGAATTCAATTTAGTGTTACTTTGTTATTAGAAAATGGAGGGTCTCCAAAATTGGAAACCTCTATTTTTTAATATGGTATCCTTAGAGAATCTTTAAATGTTGATAAAACTGTAGATTTAAAAACAGAAGTGATAAATAATGACTAGGCTGCAAATAAGAGTTTTGGAATGCCAAATAAAGGGTTCTTCTGTAAAAACAAATGATGAAATTGGTAATTAAACAGTGGTTTGCAAATAAAACCTGAAAAATTGCTATTTTAATCTATCACTGACTTTAATTTTCCAAATCATATGATCAGATCCCTTATCCCAATAGTCCTTTAATAAATAATCAGGTTCGCCAAATTTCTTTTTCCAGATTTTTTGGGCATTACAATAGCCACTATCTAAACAAAATTCTTCTATCCCTTTATTGTGTAAAGTAACGAACATATTCTTTAATAATAAATTTCCTATTCCATTTTTTTGATAGTCTGGATGTACAAATACAGTACCGACCTCAGGTAGCCCTTTTAATTCATTGTTTGTACAATTTAAAATAAGATCACTAGCTAGACCATATTCAATCGAACCAATAATCTTTTCGTTATTTAACGCAATCAAAAAATATCGTTCTTCACCATTACTTTCAAAATCATTTTCTAGATAAATTCCTTTTGTTTTGATTTCTTCCTTCATACTTTCCACTTGATTGCTAATACCTTCTTTTGTAAAAGTATCTGTAATCACTATTTTAAAAAATTGATTTAATTCTTTAATGTCTTCTATTATTGGTCTTCTTATTTTTATATTCATCATCAAAACACTCCTAACTACAAATTACTTCAACATCAAATGGCAGTATCCTTCATAATAGATTGTCATGATTGTCCATATATAAAATAAAAAAAACTCCTCAAAAAATGAGGAGTTTTTCTTTTTATTACATGAATTCAGCAACTAATTTTTCGAATTGTGCTTTTTCTAATTGAAGTTCTGATTCAACTAATGGTTCTTCACTGTATCCAGAAATTAATTGTTGGTATGATTTTTGCTCTTTGTTTTGGTAGATAAGACCAGTTACTAAACCTTTATTTTGCATTAATGTTTGCATAGCCATTTCTTTGTTTGATGGATCATATCCTTCAACATCAGAAAGTTTAACAAGATTTTCTTTAAACCAGTCATATGTGTTTACTTTATTGTAAGTTACACATGGGCTGAATACGTTAATTAAAGAGAAACCTTTGTGGTTAATACCTTGCTCAATTAATGAAGTTAATTCTTTTAAATCACTTGAGAAACTTTGAGCTACGAATGTTCCACCAGCTGTTAATGCCATTTCCATTACTGAAAGTGCAGATTCAACAGAACCTTGTGGCGTACTCTTAGTTTTGAATCCTACATCACTACGAGGTGATGTTTGACCTTTTGTTAGACCATAGATTTGGTTGTCCATTACGATATACGTAATGTCGATGTTACGACGAATTGCATGGATTGTATGACCTAAACCGATAGCGAATCCATCACCGTCACCACCAGAAGCGATAACAGTTAGATCACGGTTAGCCATTTTTACACCTTGTGCAATTGGAAGTGAACGACCATGGATACCATGTAAACCGTAAGAGTTAATATATCCAGAAATACGACCAGAACATCCAATACCAGAAATTACTGCAAGGTTATCAGGTTCTAAACCAACATTTGCTGCTGCACGTTGAATAGATGCTTGTACAGAGAAGTCTCCACATCCTGGGCACCAGTTTGGTTTAATATTATTACGAAATTCTTTAAATGTTGCCATTTAGAACAACTCCTTCCTTGCAAGTATTGTAAATTTCTTTTGGTAAGAAAGGATTTCCATCATATTTTAGTAAGCTTGAAATCTTTTCTGCATGACCACAATTCATTTTGATAATGCTTGCTAATTGACCAGTAGCATTATTTTCAACTACGATTACACGCTTAGCTTTTTTAAGCTCAGGCATTAATTCGTTTGTTGGGAATGGGTGAATTAGACGGATATGAGCATGGTTAACTTTGATACCATCTTGCTCTAAACGAACCATTGCTTCTTCAATCGCACCACGAGTTGAGTTGAAACCAACTAGTAATACATCAGCATCTTCGTGTTTAGAGTTCACTAACACTGGGTTAGGGAATTTTAGGTTATTTAATTTACGCATACGTTTATCCATTTGTTGATTACGGTTAATTGGTGATTCTGATGGTTTACCCATTTCATCATGCTCAACACCAGTTACGTGGTGAATTCCACCTTTCATACCTGGTACTACACGAGGAGAAACGCCATCTTCAGTCACTTCATAACGTTTGAAGTACTCTTTGTTTTCAGATACAGGTAATTCTTGTTTGTAATCAAACTTACCACGGCGAATTTGTACTTTTTCAAATTGAAGTGGCTCAACAGTTTGTTTACCTAAAGAAAGTTGTAAGTCAGTAATTACGATTACAGGTACTTGGAATTCTTCAGCTACGTTAAACGCTTCCACCATATCGTAGAATCCTTCTTCTACTGTACTTGGAGCGATTACTACTTTCGGAATTTCACCGTGAGTTCCGTAGATCATAGCCATTAAGTCTGATTGCTCTTGTTTAGTTGGAAGACCAGTACTTGGACCACCACGTTGAGTATCAACGATTACTAAAGGAACCTCAGTCATACCAGAAAGACCGATTGCTTCCATCATTAATGAAAGACCAGGACCTGCAGATGATGTTAATGTACGAACACCAGCATAGTTAGCACCGATTGCCATTGTACATGCAGCAATTTCGTCTTCAGTTTGAATAACTGCTCCACCATACTGAGGTAATTTTTTGATTAAGTATTCCATAATTTCAGATGCTGGCGTAATTGGATACGCTGCCATAAAACGAGAACCACCTGCTAATGCACCCATTGCGATTGCATCGTTACCGATTAGGAACATACGTTTTTTACCATCAGCTTCTGATAATTGCATTTTATTTACATTCACGCCAAGCATTTCTCTCATTTCTTCTGCTCCACGTGCGATTGCTTCTATGTTTTTCTCAACAATTTGTTGACCTTTTTTACCAAAAATTTCATCTACAACTTCTCTGAACACTTCAATTGATAGACCTAAAATTGCACTTGAAGCTCCAACTGCAACCATGTTTTTCATTAATGAAGTACCTAGTTCAGTTGCTAATTCTGTAAATGGAATTGAATAAAGTGTTACGTCAGTTGAATCTGGAATTGTCGGATTAAATTTAGCATCAGCAATTACGATACCGCCTTTGCGTAATTCATAAAAGTTTACATCGATTGTTTCTTGGTCAAATGCTACTAAAATATCTAAGTCATCTGAAATTGCACGAACTTCAGTTGTACTTACACGAATTTTGTTATTAGTGTGACCACCTTTAATACGAGAAGAGAAATGACGATATCCGTATAAGTAGTAACCTAAACGGTTTAGCGCAATTGCAAAAATCTCACCTGTACTTTCGATACCTTCACCCTGTTGTCCTCCAACTTTCCACGAAAGTTGTTCAATCATTTCCTACACCCCTTTGAATGCCCTCATTCGTAATAAATTAAATTATAAATGGATAATTTTTTTGCATATCATTCATTTTTTATAAAAGAATGAAAGCGATTTAAAACATATCTTTTGATATGAGTTAATTCGCTTTCAATTCTAGACCTATTAATCAAAAAAATCAATGATTTTGAAAGAAATTATTCCTTTAATTTTTATATTTTTATTATTCTGAACAAGTAACGTGTTATTTGTAATGTATATATGATGAATAATTCTCATACATAAAGCCTTTAACCTGCTGTTCTGTATAGTGTTTAAGCAATTCATTTGTTAAATTTTGATAAAGACCTACGTGATGTAAATTTGTTGGATGAGTATCGATTCCATCAAAATCTGATCCCATCGCGATAAATTTTTCTCCACCTAGAGAGCACATATAATCGATATGTTTAAGAATATCTGAAATATTTGCGACACCTTCATCAACTAAAAAAGTAGGATAGAAATTAATTCCGACTATTGCTCCTCTATTAAACATAGCCTTTAGCTGTTCATCATTTAAATTTCTTGGATGTTTACAAATCGCTTTAGCATTTGAATGAGTCGCAGTTGGATATTTTGCTTGTTCAAATGCATCCCAAAACGCGGCTTCAGTACAATGAGAAAGATCACACCACATATTATGCTCATTTAAGTAATGAACTACACTTCTTCCAAAATTAGTTAACCCCCCATTTCTTTCCTCAAGAATTCCATCCGCAGCTTCATTTGCATAATTCCATACTAGACCGACACTACGTACCCCTAGACGATGTAATATCTTTAAGCGATTAATATCACCTAAAAGTGCATCACAGCCCTCTAGCGTCAAAATAGCACCCATTTCGTGACTTTTTAATCCAACTTCATCTTCTTTTGTTCGAATAACTTTTATATTATTATTTTCTGTTGCTACTTTTTCATAAAAAAGTGTTACACATTGAAGAGCTGCATCAAATTTGATTAGTTTATGTATACTTTCAGGAATATAAATCGCATAACATTGTATTTTACTATTCCCTTGTTTTAATCGATTAACTGAAACTTGTAAGGAATCATCATTTTCAAAATTGATCGAAGGCTTTTCTAGTAATTTCATCAATACATCACAATGAGCATCAAAAACTTTCATAAATTAACACCCTCCTATTTTTTTGACTATTAAAATTAGTGTATCATATTAATAAATCCAATAATAAAAGTAATAATTATACGCAAAAAAACTCGTCGACTAAACGAGCTTTCAAGTTGGAGCTAAAGTTTTGTCCACCTTTTAATTTCAAATTTGCGTAATCTGACTCGCTAACACTTACTCTTCCTTGAATTAAAAATAAAACAACCTGTCGCTTTAGGCTAACAGGTTGTTATTATTAACGAGGCTCTACGATTAATTTTATCGCTGTACGCTCTTCCCCATCGATTTGAATATCTGTAAATGCAGGGATACAAATAAGGTCTACACCACTTGGTGCAACGAATCCTCTTGCAATTGCAACTGCTTTTACAGCTTGGTTTAACGCGCCAGCACCAATTGCTTGAATTTCTGCTGAACCACGCTCTCTCAATACACCTGCAAGTGCTCCTGCTACAGAATTAGGGTTTGACTTTGCTGAAACTTTTAATATTTCCATTCCTGATCCTCCTTGTACTTACAAAGCTATTATTGTGTACAATAAAAACTATTCTCGATAACAAGAAGTTATTCCTGCAAATATTTAAAAGTTTTTTAAAAATTTTCACAATTCTTTTAATTAATATTATAGCTCTTGATGATCATCATTTATTTGTATTCTTTTTATTGATTTTGCTAGCCCAGTTTGTTTATCTAATTCGATAATTACACCACTTAACTGACCTCTACCTTCATCAACTTCGAATCTCACTGGTAAGTTCGTTAGGAATTTTTTTATAACAGCTTCTTTCGTAACACCTAGAATCCCATCATATGGACCTGTCATTCCAACATCTGTAATAAACGCTGTACCAGCAGGTAAAACTCGCTCATCAGCCGTTTGAACATGTGTATGTGTACCAACAACCGCTGTTACTCTTCCATCCAAATACCAGCCCATAGCAATTTTTTCACTTGTTGCTTCAGCATGAAAATCAACAAAAATGATGTTTGTTCGTTTTTTAGCGATTTTTATTAGCTCATCAGCTTTTTTAAAAGGACAATCAAGTGGTTGTAAAAATGTTCTACCTTGTAAATTTATAACGGCTATTTCAACATCATTAAAATTTAAAAATACTAATCCATTACCAGGTGTACCTTCAGGGAAATTAGCTGGTCTAACTAAGTATTTTGCTTGATCAATAAATTCAAAAATATCCTTTTTATCCCATGCATGGTTACCAAGTGTTACTGCTTGAGCACCTAATTCTAAAAATTCGCGGTAAATTTTTTCCGTTATTCCTTTACCATGTGCTGCATTTTCACCATTTATAATCGTTACTGAAGGATTATATTTCCTTTTTAAAGCTTGAATATTAGCCTTTACCATTGCCCTACCATTTGAACCAACTACATCGCCTATAAACATTATTCTCATTACGTTACATCCTTCCAACTTGCCACTGTTAATTCACAGCACTGATTTTACTTTTAGATTACCCAAAAATACGAAAAGCCCCATTACTAGCACAATCTGAATCTTCATCTATGCCATTCAACTAAGATTCATTTCAGATATGTATTAGTTGGAGCTATTTTTAAAAATACTTTATTTTGTTACAAAAAAGAAAATAAAGTGGCATAAACCACTTTATTTTGCATACTCGACAGCTCGAGTTTCACGAATAACCGTAACTTTTATATGACCTGGGTAATCCAGTTCATCTTCAATACGCTTTCTAATGTCTCTCGCTAATCTATGAGCTTGTAAATCATCAATTGTATCTGGTTTTACCATGATGCGTACTTCACGACCTGCTTGAATAGCGAATGATTTTTCTACACCTTCATATGATTCAGAAATCTCTTCAAGCTTTTCTAATCGACGGATATAGTTTTCTAATGTTTCGCTACGTGCTCCCGGTCTAGCAGCAGATAAAGCATCTGCAGCAGCTACAAGAACCGCAATAATTGAAGTTGGCGCAGCATCCCCGTGATGAGATGCAATACTATTGATAACTACTGGATGTTCTTTATATTTCGTTGCTAATTCAACACCGATTTCAACGTGACTTCCTTCTACCTCATGGTCAATTGCTTTACCAATATCGTGAAGTAAACCTGCACGTTTTGCAAGTTTTGTATCCTCACCAAGTTCAGCAGCCATAAGTCCAGCTAAGTTCGCTACTTCCATCGAATGCTTTAACACATTTTGACCATAACTAGTTCTAAATTTCAGACGACCTAATATTTTTATTAAGTCAGGGTGAATTCCATGAACACCAACTTCAAAAGTAGTTTGTTCACCGACTTCACGTATGTACTCATCTACTTCTCGTCTTGATTTTTCAACCATTTCTTCAATTCGTGCAGGATGGATTCGACCATCTTGTACTAATTTATCTAGTGCAATTCGCGCAGTTTCACGACGAATTGGATCAAAACCTGATAATATTACAGCTTCAGGCGTATCATCAATAATTAAATCTATACCAGTTAACGTTTCTAAAGTACGTATATTTCGTCCTTCACGGCCAATAATACGACCTTTCATTTCATCATTTGGAAGATTTACAACTGAAACAGTTGTTTCAGCAACATGGTCTGCAGCACATCGCTGGATTGCTAATGATAAAATATCTTTTGCTTTCTTATCTGCTTCTTCTTTTGCTCGAGCTTCTGTTTCTTTTACTAGTATTGCTGTTTCATGGGATAATTCATTTTCGACTTTAGTAAGTATTAATTGTCTTGCTTCTTCACGATTTAAGCTAGAAATTCTCTCTAACTCTTCTTGTTGAGCAGCAATTAATGCTTCTATCTTGCTTTCCATTTCTTCTATCTGCTGTTGTTTTAAAACAAGAGATTCCTCTTTTCTTTCAAGAACAGACTCACGTTTTGAAAGTCCATCATCTTTACGATCTAAGTTCTCTTCTTTTTGCATTAAACGATTTTCTGACTTTTGTAGTTCACTACGACGGTCTCGAATTTCGTTCTCTGCATCTGTACGAATTTTGAAAATTTCGTCCTTTGCTTCCAATAAAGCTTCTTTTTTAATTGTTTCTGAATCACGTTTTGCATCTTCAATAATTTGATTTGCATGATTAGTTGCGCCATTTATTTTAGCTTCTGCAATGGACTTACGGACAAAAAATCCGACAGCATAACCGACTCCGAATGTGGCAAGCAATGCGAAGATGATCAAAATTATAGTATTTGCACCCATGATTTCACCTCCTCTTGCTATTTAGTTAGTTTCATTTTTGTCGGCTGTTATATTGTATAAATAATTGCATCAACATACAGCACACTTCAATTCAATTTTTCACAAAATAGTAATATTTTTTTAGAATATACACTTAAATATTAAATCTCTTACCAAATGATGTCAAGCCTTGTAACTCGCTTACTTACTTGATTTATCAATATTTATTACATTTTTACTAGATTTCATACATGAGAATCTAAATTTTATTCATTAATTTTTTTTTAAGATCTGATTAGTAAGTTATTTGATCGAATTTTTCTTTTATAAATTACTACTCATAAATATAAAAAAAATATAGATATTGTCTGTTTTTTGATAAGCCCCGATCATAAAAGTATGCCTTATTCTAATACAAGACACCTACTTACCATGAATGACTTTATTTGCCTCTTCATGGTCATTCTAATAAGGTCTCACTTTGCATTTCTTATAGGGATGGTGAATCCTTCTATTGGAATCAATTCTTTCAAATTGATGAAATTATTTTCTGTATTTCAAAAAAATCAAAGTCATGAAATTATAAATAAAAAAATGCAGGCACTTTTAATAAGCGCCCGCATTTTTTATTGCTCTAAACTAACTTATGATTACTCATTTAATAAAGAGAATTGTTCTTCGTCATCTGTTTCTGTTACAGTAACAGGGTTATCTAAACCATGGTGAAGACGGATCGATTGTTTAATCGTATCACGAATTTCTTTATTTTCTTTTAAGAATTGCTTAGCATTCTCACGGCCTTGTCCAAGACGCTCTTCATTGTAAGAATACCATGCTCCACTCTTAAGAACGATATCTAAATCGGCTCCAATATCAAGAATTTCACCTTCTTTAGAAATACCTTCTCCATACATAATGTCTACTTCTGCTTGTCTAAATGGTGGTGCTACTTTATTTTTAACTACTTTAATCTTTGTTTTGTTACCCACAATATCATTACCTTGTTTTAATTGTTCAGCACGACGTACTTCTAAACGAATTGTAGAATAGAATTTTAACGCACGTCCACCTGGAGTCGTCTCAGGATTACCAAACATAACTCCAACTTTTTCACGAATTTGGTTAATGAAGAATGCGATCGTTTTTGACTTGTTAATTGCACCTGAAAGTTTACGTAATGCTTGCGACATTAATCGTGCTTGTAGACCTACGTGAGCATCACCCATCTCACCTTCAATTTCAGCTTTTGGAACTAATGCAGCTACTGAATCAATTACGATAATATCAATTGCACCACTTCGAACTAATGCTTCAGCGATTTCAAGTGCTTGTTCACCTGTATCTGGTTGAGATAATAATAACTCATCAATGTTTACACCTAATTTTTGAGCATAAACCGGATCTAATGCATGCTCAGCATCTATAAACGCCGCTTGTCCTCCATTTGCTTGAACTTCAGCGATTGCATGTAATGCTACAGTTGTTTTACCTGAACTTTCAGGACCATATACTTCGATAATACGTCCTCTTGGATATCCACCTACACCTAATGCTACATCTAGTGCTAACGATCCACTAGAAATAGTTGAAATTTGGCGTTCTGTTTGTTCTCCAAGTTTCATAATTGAACCTTTACCGAATTGTTTTTCTATTTGTTTTAAAGCCATTTCTAATGCAGCTTGACGATCACTCATTTAGATTCCTCCTTCAGGATTCATTTATCTCTTAACTATATAATAACTGTTTTTTGTTCGTTTGCCAACAAAAAAATAGAACGTTTATTCGATATTTTTCGTATTTAAACTTAATTTTTAAAGAATAGAAACGCTTGTTTCGTATTTTTTGGTCTATAAAACTAGATTTTTATTAATATCGAAACTATAAAATTAAAAAACTCGGCTAAATTAACCGAGCTTTTATATTATAAAATATTCTATTTCAATTTATAAGTCTTGACTTTCGAAACTTGAATTAATTAATTTAATCAACAAGTTCGCGCCATTTTTGACACTTGATAATCTGATTTGTTCTCTAGTGCCACTGAATTGAAACTCTTTTACAATTGAATCAGAATCACCAATTTTTATACCGATAAATACTTTCCCTACCGGCACATCTTCTAATGTAGACGGTCCTGCCTCACCAGTAAAACTAATTGAAATATTACTGCCTGTTAATCTTTGAATATTTTCAACTAGTGATTTTGCACATTCTGCACTTACAGCACCATTTTTATTAAGAATGTCTGCTGGCACATTTAAAAGATTTTGTTTTATTTCATTAGAATAACAAACAACACTACCTTTAAAAATGGACGAGTTCCCGGGAATATCTGTCAGTCTTTTACTGAATAGACCTCCAGTTAAACTTTCAGCAGCAGAAATAGTCAGTTTAAAATCTTTTAGCTTACTTGATAAAACTGTAAATAAGTTTTCATTATTTGTACCATATATAAACTGCCCAACGCGCTCACGTATTTTTTCTTCAGCTTGTCCAATTAGTTTTTCTGCCTCTTGTTGATTACTAGCACTTGCAGTAACTCGAAGCATTACTTCTCCCTCACTCGCTAAAGGAGCAATTGTTGGATTTGATTGATTTTCAAGTAAATCAAGAATTTCAGTTTCTAAAATCGATTCACCGATGCCAAAAAATTTAAGCTCTTTCGAAATAATCGTACTTGCTTCCTTACCTTTTAAAAAATAAGGAATTAGTTCTTTCTCAACCATCGGAATCATTTCTTTAGGTGGTCCTGGTAATAATACAAATTGTTTATTTTTCACTTCATAAACCATTCCAGGTGCCATACCGTTTTTATTCAATAAAACATGTGCGTTATGAATGACTAATGCTTGTTTTTTATTATTTTCAGTCATTGGTCGATTTACTTTAATAAAATATTGTTCAATATACTCTAGTGATTGTTCATGATAAACAAGTGATTCTTGAACAAATTCTGCGACTACTTCTTTCGTTAAATCATCCTTTGTTGGTCCAAGTCCACCAGTTAAGATGATTAAATCACTTCTTGATGAAGCAATTTCTAATGCACTTTTAAGTCGTTCGGAATTGTCTCCTACAACTGTTTGGAAATGATGGTGATATCCTAATGCAGATAAATGTTTAGCTATAAATTGAGCATTTGTATTTGCAATTTGGCCTAAAAGTAGCTCAGTACCTACTGCGATGATTTCAGCACGCTTCATATCATTTCCCCCTATATTAATTACATTGATTTAAGAAGAACATCTCTATTTTTATAAAAATAATCCCAACCAGAATATACTGTAAAGAATAATGCGACCCAAAGTGATACATCCGCAATCGAAAATGGTAAGAAATTCAATGGGAAGTCATGTAAGAAATAGGCAGAAATCGCAACTATTTGAGCCCAAGTCTTAATTTTACCTAGCATTGCAGCAGCATGAACTTCTCCAGAGCCAGCTAAAATCATTCGTAAACCGGTTACAGCAAACTCTCTACTTATAATGACAATCGTAATCCATGCAGGAACATAATGAAAATCAGTTAAGATAATTAATGCAGACGATACAAGTAATTTATCAGCAAGTGGATCTAAAAACTTACCAAAATTAGTTACTAGATTAAATTTTCTAGCGTAATAACCATCTATAAAATCAGTAACTGATGCAATAATAAAAATTGCAGCTCCTACTAAATGATTAACTGGTATTGAATCACCCATTAATGTAACTTTTCCCCATCCAAAATCGATTAAAACGGCAATCATAAATAATGGAATTAGACAAACCCTTGAAACTGTGATCTTATTTGGTAAATTCATGGTAAAACCCTCCAAAACTTTCTAAAAATGAAGCATTTATAATAAATGAATAAAAGCCATCTTAAAGATGACTATTGATTCATTTTTAAATTTTTAATCGTAATCTTTTGGTGAACAGCATTTGTTGGACTAACTGGATATTTAAATATCTCATCGTTAATTCGTAGCTCAACATTATTAGAAGCACCAATATTTACAGTTACTTCATTTTCATCTGTTAAGTCGTAGTTTTGAGTTTGTCCTTGTTTTAAAATTCCGGAATAGAACATTTTTCCATCAGCATTTTTTAAATCTACATAACTTTCACCATTTGCAACTACTTCTAATTTAAATACATCCGTACCAGATAAAGAAATAGTAGTTCGTTTACCCGCTGCAGAGTCAACAGTAATTTTTTGCGCTGGTGTTTGCTCAGTCACATCATTTTTCGGTTTCTCTGTTTTTTTCGTATTATTAACTTTTGCCTGATCTAGCGCATTATTTTTTGGTTTTTCAATTTCAGAATTAGAGTTAGATTGAGTCTGATTCGTATCCGCAGATTTTCCATCATTTTTTGATGGGAACATCATATAAATAGCGATACAGATTCCGATGATAAGAATCGCTACTAGTATCCTTGGTAAATAATCCATTACTCGTGATGACTTAACATTGCTTAATGGTTCTTTAAGCTTCGATGCTCTACTAGGGATTTCTTCATGCTTTACTTCTTCTACTGTACTTGCCACAGTTGATTCTTCTACCACTGGCTTTTCAGTTAGAAATCCAGAAACGTCAACACCTATTGTTTCTGCATATTGTCTAATAAATGCACGAACATAAAATTGCCCTGGCAATATTTCATAATTACCTTCTTCGATTGCTTCAAGATAACGTTTCTGAATCTTCGTTAACTCTTGTACATCGTCAATTGATAAACCTTTCGCTTCTCTTGCTTCTCGTAAATATTTTCCTAATTCTGTCACAAGTTACACCCCAACTAACTTTAAAAATCAAACATCGAGAACGAGTTGTGTCCATTTTTATCCATTTGGTCTACAAGTTCATATTTAATTTCTTCATTTTCATCATTTCTTAATTCAATTATGTAATCAAAATCTTCTAAGGAGTATTCAGTTTGCTGTACAAATACATCAGGATGTTCCACTACTTTCACAGAAGACATTGCCATAATTTCGCGAACCAATTGCCAATGTTGCTCATTTGCTCTTCTATGAGAAAGAATGCCATCAATAATAAATACATTATCTGAATTATATTCATCTTCTATTAATTGACTTCTTAATGTTTGTTTAATTAATGTTGATGAAACAAATAACCAGCGTTTATTTGCACAAACACTTGCTGCTACAACTGATTCTGTCTTACCAACACGAGGCATCCCTCTAATTCCGATTAGCTTATGGCCTGGCATTTTAAATAGCTCTGCCATAAAATCAACAAGCATACCTAAATCATCGCGGACAAAACGAAAAGTCTTTTTATCATCTACGTCACGTTGAATATAAGTACCATGTCTTACAGCTAAACGATCTCTCAGAGTTGGCTTTCTAAGTTTAATTATTGTTATATTGTCCATAGTATTTAAAATTGATTCAAATCTAGTAATTTGATCATCGTTATCGCAACCAAGTAACATGCCGCGTCTCATTGTGTCGACACCATTGATTGTTAAAATATTAATCCCTAGCATACCGATTAGCGATGCAATATCTCCAAGTAGTCCAGGGCGATTCTTATGTATTTCATACTCAAAATACCATTCGATTAACTCCATACCTATACCCCCTATTTGTTAACTACTTAACTCTCCATTTAATAATAAACGATTTCGCCATAATATAAAAGGTAAAATATGTGAAATAAATAACTTTCGACCGGAAATTTTGCTATGAAGTATGCCAACCGCCGTTTACTCCAAGAATTTGGCCTGTTATATAAGAAGATTGTTCGGAAATTAGGTAATTTACCGTATTCGCAATTTCACATGGAAGAGCTAAACGATTCATTGGAATTTCATTTGCGATTTCTTTTAAATCTTCTTCACTAAACGTATTTAACATATTCGTTTTTACGGCACCTGGGGCAACGGCATTTACTTTCACTCCACTTGGCCCTAATTCTTTAGCTAATGCCATCACATAGGCGTTTTGAGCACCTTTAGTAGTTGAATATAATACTTCACATGAAGCACCAATTTGTCCCCATATAGACGAAATAACGACGATACTGCCAGATTTTTTAGCCACCATATTAGGAAGAAAATGATTGACTACTTTGATCAAACTTTTGATATGTAATTGAGTCATTCGATCGATTTCCTCATCACTTACATCGTTAATTAAACCAAAGATTGAAAAACCCGATGCATAAACAATTGAATCGATTGTATCATTTATTTGTGATGTTAAAATTTCAACTCCATTTTCAACTGACAAGTCCGCTTGAACAAATTGGCAATTTACTTCAATCTCATTAGCTAATTGGATCAGCTCATTAAGTGGCTCTTTCTTACTATTATAATGGACAACTAAATCATATTTTTCATTGATTAATTTTTTCGAAATTGCTAAGCCAATGTCACCACTAGCTCCAATTACTAGAATTCTTTTTCTCATTTATTATAATCTCCATTTATTCGAGGTTTTAATGCAGGTTTAAAGAGTATTAATAATTATAAAGGTAATAGAGAAACGAGGACTTAAAAATTTTTATTAATAAATAATACACTTTGATTCTTTAAAAACCCTTAAATTTTTAAAATTTCAAAAAGCATCCAATAAAGGATGCTTTTAATTCTTTCAATGAGGAAGAACAAAAAATTCACTCATATAGTCTTCATTTATTAGATGACTAGCACTTTCTTTTAGATCCTCTACAGAAATAGATTGTAACACAGATACAATGTCAAATAAATGCATATCTAAGAACGCATATCGTGTAAATTGGTTAGCGATATATTCTGGAGAATTTAATGAGCGTAAGAATCCGCCAATTTTCTTTTTAACTACGCGATCGACAATTTCTTTTTCCCACTGATGATTTTTTGAATCTAATAACACTTCTTTAATTTTTTCAGAAAGTTTTTCAGGTGAAGTAGAATCTCCTCCGATGATTGCAAAAGCAAAACCATTTTCTGCGGAGTAATCATATGAGAACGTATCATCGATTAAGCCATCTTCATACATTTGTTGATACGTATTTGAGCCTTTGCCAAATAAATAATCTAGTAATACTGAAATTGATAATTCATGCTTTAATAATTCGCTTCCACCTTTAGGTGCAGAAAAGTCTTTCACGCCAACGAGCACTTTCGATGATTGGACATTCATATGTAACACTTTTTTCTTTTCTGCTGATTCTGGCGTTTCTTCAGGGAAAAATCTCTTAATTTCATTTGCATCTTTGAACGTTTTTTTGCTTTGGTTTTCTTTAATTAAATTCATTGTTTTATCAGGATCTACAGGACCTACAACAAAAAACAACATATTACTCGGATGATAAAAAGTTTCGTAACAAGTATAAAGTAATTCTTTTGTAATTTTTGAAATTGATTCAACCGTACCAGCAATATCGGTTCTAACAGGATGTTTACCATATAAATTTGCAATCATCCCAAAATATTGTCTCCAATCAGGGTTATCTTCGTACATTTTAATTTCTTGACCAATAATCCCTTTTTCTTTTTCAACACTTTGATCAGAAAAATATGGATCTTGAACAAAATCAATTAAAGTCATTAAATTTTGTTCTACATTATTCGTTGCTGAAAATAAATAAGCAGTTCGTGTAAAACTTGTAAACGCATTAGAAGAAGCTCCTTGTTTACTAAAAACTTGGAATACGTCCCCATCTTTCTTTTCAAACAACTTGTGCTCTAAAAAATGAGCAATCCCATCTGGTACAACTAATTTTTCATCTTTTCCTAAAGGAATAAATTCAGAATCAATCGAACCGTATTTAGTTGTAAAGGTCGCATATGTTTTGTTGTAGCCTTGTTTAGGAAGAATATATACTTTTAATCCGTTTTCAAGCTCCTCGAAATAAAGCGTTTCATTCAATTGTTCAAAATACTTTTTTTCCATTATGCTCCCTCCTGACCTTTTAAGAAATAAGTTGTGTGAAGTTTAATTTTATTAGCTACAGCTACAATTTCATCTTTCGTAACTTTTTCAATTTCAGGGAACCAGTCCTCGATCGGACGTTCATTCCCTGCAGCTTGGTCATTGAATAATGTTTCAATAATTCCATAAGCTGTGTCCATACTTTCTAATAGACTGTTTTTAATCACTAATTTTGTTTGATCGATTTCCTCTTCAGTGAAATTTCCCTTTTTCATTTCTTCAAGTTGTTCAGCAATAATTGTAGTTGCTTTTTCATAATTTTCACTTGCTATACCAGACATAACCATTAAAATTGATTTATGACTTTCAAAACGAGAAGCAGCATAGTATGCTAAGCTATTTTTTTCACGAACGTTGATAAATAACTTTGAATGAGAGAATCCGCCAAAAAGTCCATTAAATACTTGAAGTGCAAAGTAATCTGGATCTTTAATCGAAATCCCAGTCGTATAACCTATATGAAGTTTAGCCTGATTTAGTTTTTGCTCTTCAATTACTTCATTAGGAGAATCGACTGGCGTTGCTTTTGTTGTATCAACTGTTAATTTTCGACTAGTTGTGTTTCTAAAATTCTCTTCAACTAATTGTTTACATTGGTCAAATGCAACATCTCCAACTATATATAGATCAATTAAATCTTGTTGCAAAGCTTTTTCATAGTACTGATAAAGTGAGTCTGCTGTCATTGAATTGACATCTTCTGTTTTTCCATTTGCAAGTAACGCATAAGGTTCATCCTTAAACATTTCTTCCACTAGTCGTTGATTTGCAAATTTCAATTTATCATCATTAATTGATTGAATTCGTTGTACTTGAGTTCTTTTTTGAGTTTCAACATGTTTAGCTGAAAATACCCCATTTTCTAAAAATGGATTTTGCCAAATAGAAGCAATAAGCATCAGCGCTTCATTTAATAGTGAACCTTGATTTGAAAGGTATTTTTCATTTGCAATGTCAATTGTAAATGACATAACATGGTAATCACCTTTTTTTGATACGTCTACAAAGAAGGTCGCCCCATATAATTCTTCTAATTTTCTTCTAATTTCACCATTGGTAGGAAGATCTTTTGTTCCACTTTGCAATACATAAGGTAAAATTCCGCGATACGATACTGTATCTTCTTCGAGTTTTCCTCGTACTTTTAACGTAATCGAATTTGTTTTAAACTTTTCAGTTGTTACCACATGTAGCTTAATACCGTTAATATCACTATTTTTGTACTGTAACAAATTCAAATTGAACCCTCCTTAGTCAAATACTATTTACTCATATTTATTTCCAATATCTTCATTGTATCTCTAATTTTACCAAAAATAAAACCTACTGCTTAGTTTACCCAAAATTATTAATTCAAATAAAAAGAAGCTTCTTATTTTAAAATCGTTTAGAGATGTTGAAAAAGTCGTTTAATTCAACTATCTGTTCTTTTAAAATAAGTACTTCGTTGATTTCCTCTCCAGGATGCTCCCTTTCCGTGGGTAGAGAGGTGAGCCTCCTCGGCCAGCCTGCGGGGTCTCACCCTTCCCTCTTTTCCCACAGGAGTCTCGCACCTTACGTTCCAATCATTACCAAAACATAACTGAAAATCTTAAAACCAATACACTTTTTAACATTGTCTTTTCTTTTATACCTCTAAAACGATTAATTCTTCTTTTCCGATGTGATTTTATCCTCAACTAACTCCATGTGACATGAGGTTAACGAATTCCAGAAGAAATCAAACTGAAGTTATTTGAATGTCTTGAGGATCTTCTTCTTCGTAAAATCGATCAAAACACGAATTATAATTTAATTTCTTGGTATAGTTGAGAGATGTTCAACCAAAGCAATCTTACTTAACAGGATAATATTCGTAATTAGTTGACACAATGTTGTTTCAGCAAATGAAAAAAGCTTCCTAATTAAATAGGAAGCTTCAAAACAATTATTTATCGTTTACCTTTTTCATATGCAACACCAACTGATTTTGGTGCTTGAGATGATTTAGAGAAAATTACTAATGCGATTAAAGTTACAACGTATGGGAATAACTTTAATGCTAATGGTGGGATATGAGCTAAGCTTGGAATTACTTGCGATACATTGGCAATTGTTGTTGCTACACCAAAGAATAATGTCGCTGCTAAAATTCCAAGTGGCTTCCATTGTCCAAAAATTAATGCAGCAATTGCTAAGAAACCAAGACCTGCTACACTACCTGTAAATTCGCCAGAGTAAGTTACTAAAATAATTGCTCCACCTAATCCAGAAAATGCACCAGAAATAATAACGCCAAGGTAACGAATACGGTATACATTAATACCTGCTGCATCAGCTGCTTGTGGGTATTCACCACATGCACGTAGACGTAAGCCTAAACGAGTTTTATAAAGTACAAATGTACTAATGATTAGAATGCCGATTACTAACCATGTTGTAGAATACGTGTTTTTAAAGAATAAATCTCCAAGAATTGGAATGTTCTTTAACACTGGGATATCCGTACGAGTAATACCGTTAATACTGATGTTTCCTGATCCAGTAATATTTCTTGCTAAGAAGATTGTTAAAGCACCTGCAATCATATTAATTGCGATACCACTAATTACTTGATCTGCGTGTAAATTTATACTTGCAAACGCATGTAGTAAAGAAAATAAAGCACCTGTTAGAACTGCAACAAGAATTCCTACCCAGATTACCCAAACTTCACCTTGATGAGTTTCTTGAAGTTTTGAAATTGTTAAGGCACTAGCGAAACCACCAACAACCATTAAACCTTCTAAACCAATATTTACGACACCGCTTCGCTCAGAAAATAAACCACCTAATGCTACGATTAATAATGGAATCGTATAGGCAATTGCATATGGGAAAATTTGTATAATTAAATCCATGCCTTATTTCACCTTCTCTCCTACATTGCTGTTTTTGTATTTGCGTGATTTCGATACTCGATCTATAACTTTTTTAATTAAAATACTAGTTGCAGAGAAATAAATAATAATTGCAATGATAACATCAGCAATATCTGGTGGAATTGAAGTCATTGCACTCATAAAACCTTTACCAGAATATAATAGTCCAAAGAAAATAGCTGAGAAAAATACGCCAATTGGTGTATTCATGCCTAAAAGTGCCACGGCAATTCCGTCGAATCCTTCGGTAGGTAAAACACCTATTTGAATTAGTGATGCATTACCAGCGAATTGAACAACACCTGCTAACCCTGCTAGTCCACCTGAAATCATCATTGATAAAATAACATTTCTATTTACTGAAATACCAGCGTATTCAGCAGCACTTCGGTTGTAACCTACAGCTTTTAATTCATACCCTAATACTGTACGATTAATAATAAATGAAACAACGATTACCATAATTACGGCGATAAATAAACCGAAGTTAATATATGATCCACCAAATAAATTTGATAAAAATGGCATTTTTAATGTTGCTGCATCTGCAAGCATTTTTGACTCTGTTTCAGTACTACCTTTAAAATATTGTGGTACTAAATAATAAACAGTCCAATAGGCAATCCAGTTCATCATAATCGTAGAAACTACTTCGTGAACATTAAACCTAGCTTTTAGTAGTCCTGGAATAAATGCCCAAGCTGCACCTGCAATAAAGGCTACAATTACCATAATTGGTACTAAGATAAGAGTAGGTAAATCGAAAGTTAAACCAATTGCAGAAGCACAAAATCCTGCGAAAAGCATTTGGCCAGCTGCACCAATATTAAATAAACCTGTTCTGAATGCAAATGCAACAGAAAGTCCTGTTAAAATTAACGGAGTAGCAGTAGCAAATGTATTACCAATACGCTCCGGATCTTTTAATCCACCTTGGAATAAATAAGTAAACCCTTCTACTGGATCATTACCTGTTACTAAAATTAATAATGCTCCAGCTAGTAAACCTAATACTACGGCAATTAAAGAAATGATTCCTCCCTTTTTCATGCCCCTTCACCTCTCCTTATACCAGCCATCATTAATCCTAATTCATCTTCATTTGTGTCTTTGGCATTAACGATATCAACGATTTCTCCAGCATTTACGATTGCAATGCGGTCAGATAAATTAAGAACCTCATCTAGCTCTAACGAGATCAGTAGAACAGCTTTTCCGCTATCTCTTTGCTCTATTAATCTCTTATGAATATACTCTATCGAACCAACGTCTAATCCACGCGTTGGCTGACATGCAATTAATAACTCTGGCTTAAGTTCGATTTCACGACCAATGATTGCTTTTTGTTGGTTTCCTCCAGACATTGATTCAACCACTGTTTTAGCACCTTCACCAGATCGTACATCGAATTCTTCAATAATTTTCTTTGCATGTTTGGCAATCGCAGCTTTATCTAATACACCATATTTAGAGAATGGCTCTTGATTATAAATCTCTAAAACAACGTTTTCTTCAATTGTATATTCAAGAACAAGTCCTCTTTTTTGACGATCCTCTGGAATATGAGCAATACCGTTTCTAATTCGCTCGCGTATACTGTGTTTTGTAATATCTTGATTTTTTAATAAAATAGAACCCTCTTCAATCGCTCTTAACCCTGTAATTGCTTCAACAAGTTCAGATTGTCCATTTCCTTCAACTCCGGCAATCCCAACGATTTCACCTGCTCGAACTTGAAGTGTAGCATTTTTTAAACCTAAAACTTTTTTATTATTTTTGACACTTAAATTATTTACATCTAGTACAACTTCACCAGGATTTGATTCTACCTTATCTACCTTGAAAGACACCTGACGTCCGACCATCATAGATGCCATTTCAGATTCAGAAGTTTGTTTTACATCAACTGTACCAATGTACTTACCGTGACGAATTACTGTACATTGATCGGCAACAGCTTTAATTTCTTTTAATTTATGAGTAATGATAATGATTGACTTGCCTTCATTGATCAAGTTTTTAATAATCTTCATTAAATCTTGTATTTCTTGTGGAGTAAGTACTGCTGTTGGCTCATCTAGGATTAATACTTCAGCATTACGGTATAAAGTTTTTAAAATTTCGACTCTTTGTTGCATCCCTACTGTAATATCTTCAATCTTTGCATATGGATCTACATTTAAACCGTAAGTTTTCGAAAGCTCTTCAATACGTTTTGCTGCAGTCTTAATATCTACGACTAGCCCCTTTTTAGGTTCAAGACCTAGAATAATATTTTCTGTTACTGTAAAATTTGAAACTAGTTTAAAATGTTGGTGAACCATTCCGATTCCTAGTTCATTTGCAACATTTGGATTTGAAATTTTAACTTCTTTACCTTTTATTTTTATAATCCCTTTTTCAGGTGTGTACATTCCAAAAAGGACGGACATTAAAGTTGATTTCCCTGCCCCGTTTTCACCTAATAAAGCATGAACTTCCCCTTTTTTTAATCGTAGTGTAATATTATCATTCGCTATAATGCCAGGAAACTCTTTTGTTATATTTAGCATCTCCACTACATATTCCATAATTTTCCTCCTTGATATTACGAAGTCATTTTTTATTTTAAAGTTTTACTTGATTTCGAAATATTTTTCTATATTTTTTATTTAAGGAGGGCTTAACTCTCTCTCCCGATAGTCATGCCCTAATCAATTGGAAGCTTTACCAATATAAGTGCTTACAATTGATTAAAGCATGAAACTAAAAAATCATTTTTAGGGTAGAAGAAGCATATAAAAGGGACTCCTTTCCTATGCTTCTTCTATCATTTATTAATTAGAAATTTAATTACTTAATTAAACTTCCTCTTTCACTTGCTACTACAATTTCACCAGACTTAATTTTGTTAAATACATCATTAACTTTTGTTATAGTATCAGAACTTAAGTTTGGATTTTCTTTTGGTAAACCAATTCCATCATTTTTTGCATCGTAAGTTAAAGTTTGTCCACCAGGGAATTTTTTATCTTTTTCAGCTTTAACCATATCAGAAGCTGCTTTTGCAACACCTTTCATAGCTGAAGTTAAAATGATTGATTTGTTATCTTTATAAACACCATCAGCGTACTGATCTACGTCAACACCAACAACCCAAACTTCTTTACCACTAGCTACTCTGTTTTTAGCTTCAGTAATAGCACCTTGTCCTACTCCACCTGCTGCAGTGAAAATCGCTTTAACTCCGCGGTCATACATTTGAGCTGCAATTTGTTGACCTGCTGCTTTGTCTGTAAAGCTTCCAGAATAAACTACGTTATTAGCTTTTAAAGAAATGCTTGTTCCAAGTTTTTCGTTTGCATATTTAATACCTTGTTGGAATCCCCAGTTATATTTTTGAACTGCTGGAATTTCCATACCACCGATAAATCCAACATCACCAGTTTTTAATTGAACTGCTGTTGCAATACCAGCTAAGTAACCAGCTTCATGTTCTGCGAAGAAAATTGAAACTGTGTTATCTTTTACATTTGGAGTAAAATCTTTAGCTGTGTGTGGAGTACCATCGATAATTACAAATTTGTCATCTTTATATTTATCTTGCGCTTTATTAATTGCTGTTTCAAATTTATAACCAGGAGTTATAATAAATTGAAACCCTGCATCATTTAAGTTACCGATTTCTTTTAAGTAATCTGCTTCAGTTTCACCTGCAGGTTTTAAGTATTTTGTATCTTGCTTAAGATTGAAACCTAAATCTTTAGCTCCAGCTTGGATCCCTTCCCAAGTACCTTGGTTAAATGACTTATCATCAATCGTACCAGAGTCAGTTACCATTCCTACTTTAAATGCGCCTTTTGCGTCTTTTGTATCTCCACCTTTACCACAAGCACCTAAAATTGTACCTGCTGCTAAGGCCATTGAAAGAACAAGACCAGCTTTTTTCATCTTCATAAAAATTTTGCCCCCTTAAATTTTTATTTACTTTTGTACTAGCTTGGTTTATAATCGTTATCTTAACGATCCACCTCCCTAATAATTTAATGAACTTTCAGTAAACAATATTTGAAAACTTGCCAAAACTTATTTTTCGTAAATATTAATTTGGCTATACAATTTAATTTCTTTTTCTTAAAACATTAAAGCTGAACTGATCCGCTCTAAAGTAATTATAAGAATGTAAAACTGCACGGTTTAAATCGTCAAAGTGTAACTGTTCGATTAATAATAATGAAACATCTGGTTCACACTGTAATAAAGGAGAAACTTTATCGTGGTAACCTATCGGTTCAATTCTTGCACTTGAATATTCGATATTGCGACCAGTTTCTTTTTTAATGAATGTAAAAAACGAGTGATCTTCATATGATGGAACCTGTTTAAAATAATTAGTCGGTAATTTATCAATGCAATAAACGACAGGTTCACCATTTGCTGTTCGAATTCTTTCTACTACGTGCATTCGATCATCTTCAGTGATTGTGAAGCTTTTTAAATCTTCTTTCGTAGGAACTAATAGTTTAGAAGATAGAAAGATTGTACCAGGCTCTTTACCTGCATCAACAATCATTTCTGAGACACTACTTAATTGTTCAATGCCTGTCCTAAATATTGGTTTCGGTTTCACAAATGTACCGACTCCATGTCTTCTAACTAAGATATTTTCTTCTTCTAAAACTCTTAATGCTTCTCTTAATGTTGCTCTTGATACTCCAAATATTTTAGATAACTCATACTCTGATGGTAACTTATGATGTGGCAAGTAAATACCATTCTCAATATCTTGTTTTATTCGATCCATCACTTGGAGATAAAGTAATCTGGTGTCTGTTTTAATCTTCATTTCCCATCCCCCAAACTTCGGATTTCAGACATCAGTTGTTAGACATCTGTCGTATAATCCTTCTTTACTATACTGTTATTTTTTACTCATTTCAACACTTTTTTGTAAACGCTTTATTTTTTATTACGTTAATGGATCATTTGTTCATATTTAACAAAAAAAACTCTTATAATCTACCGTTCCACTTAGTGAAAAAGCTAGATTATAAGAGTTTTTGATTATCGTAAATATAAATCATTTCTCCATAATAATGCTTTTTCCCCATAGTATTGCAAATATTGGTTGCAATGTAGAAACTTCCGACCCATTATGTCGATATTATATGAGGACTATCAATTTATCTGAAGAAATAATATCATTCTATGTCTAAAAATGTCAATAATGTTTCGACATTTTTTTCTTTTTTGTTTATGACAAGGCTTGCTCATCTTCTACTGGCTTACTAATTAATACTTCCCTTGGTTTACTACCTTCATACGGACCAACTATACCATTATCTTCCATCGCATCAATTAATCTGGCAGCTCTTGTATAACCAATTCTAAATCTTCTTTGTAGTAGTGATACCGAGGCTGACTGCATATTTGATACTAACTCAACAGCTTCATTATAAAGGTCATCATTCACTTCAGATTTCCCATCTTTTTCCTCTTTTACCATCATTTCTTCTTGGTATTGAGCCTTTTGTTGAGAGATTGAAAACTCGACTACTCTTTCAACTTCATCATCAGATAAAAATGCCCCTTGTACTCGGATTGGTTTAGATGCACCGATTGGTTGATATAACATATCTCCTCTTCCTAATAGTTTTTCTGCTCCACCAGTATCAAGTATTGTACGAGAATCTGTTTGAGAAGATACACTAAAAGCAATTCGAGAAGGTATATTTGCTTTAATGACACCCGTGATAACGTCAACGGACGGTCGTTGTGTAGCAATAATTAAGTGGATACCAGCTGCACGAGCCATTTGAGCTAATCTAGTGATTGAATCTTCCACGTCACTCGAAGCTACCATCATTAAGTCAGCTAACTCATCAACTATTACGACGATAAAAGGTAATAAAGGTTGTTTCGAATCAGTCATCGTATTATTTTGTTTAGTTAATTCGTTATAACCTTCGATATTTCTAGTACCTGAATGAGAAAAAAGCTCGTATCTTCTTTCCATTTCACTAACAACTTTTCGTAACGCTTGTGAAGCCTTTTTAGGGTTTGTTACAACAGGAGTTAGCAAATGAGGAATACCATTATAAACATTTAATTCAACCATCTTCGGATCGATTAGCATTAGCTTTACTTCAGATGGTTTTGCATTCATTAGGATACTTACAATGATTCCATTTATACATACACTTTTTCCACTACCTGTCGCCCCAGCTACTAGTAAATGCGGCATTTTATTAAGCTCTGCAAATACAGCATCTCCGGCAATATCTTTTCCTAACGATACAGCTAATGGATTTTGTAATTTCGGATTTTTTGCTTCGAGAACTTCTCTAAGTAATACAGTCGTTATATTCGTATTAGGCACTTCAATTCCTACAGCAGATTTACCTGGAATCGGAGCTTCAATTCGAATGTCTTTTGCTGCAAGTGCAAGGGCTAAATCATCACTAAGATTTACAATACGACTAACTTTTACACCTGCTTCAGGGTATACTTCATATTTTGTTACCGCAGGTCCATGATGTACTTTTGTTACTGTAGCCTTTACACCAAAACTTTGAAATGTTCTTTCAAGCTTGTCCGCATTTTCCTTTAGTTTGGATTCATTTTCACGTTTTTTAGCACCCTTTGGGTAGGCCAATAAATCCATTGATGGCAATACGTAATCTACCTTATCATCAATACCTACTTCTGCAACTGGCAATTCAATTGATTGATCATCATCCTCTGCAAAATGAGCTTGGATTTGATTTGAATTATTTGCGATGATCAATTCTGGTCCCTTAGGTGGCTGATATGTAGGAGAATATTCGATTTGAATTTCTTTTTTCGGCTCGATGATCTCATCTTCATATGAATTTTTAACTTGGTAATTTAAATTATTACCCGTAGACACTTCTACTTCATTATCATTGTCTTCAAATGAATCTTTCCTTGCTTTTCTCTTTTGTTTAGCCTCAGCTCGTCTACTAGTAGTTTTTTGTTCACGACCACGCTTCCAGAAATTTGTAAAATCCTTCCAGCTATCTGAAATTAAATTTCTTACTTTTGGCATTATATATTGATATATATAACCACCAAGTGGCTTACCAGTTATAAATAAAACTCCCGCAACAATTGCAATGATTCCGAATAGAATCGCACCGGTTCGATCAAATAAGAAATATAAAACTGCAAAAAGTATTCCTCCAATCATACCTCCACCAAGATCAACCGTACTGATTTTGCCTTTGGCTTCAATTAAAAATAAATCTAGCGTACTTTTTATAACAGATTGATCATGAAATTGATTATTTTTTGCTAATAAATCAAATAGAGTAACATGACTAAACATCAATATACTAAAGAAGATTAACAATCCACCAATCGTAATACTCGAAACAAATGGAGGTCTTTTTCGATAAATTATGCTATATGCAGATAAACCGATGATAAAAAGAAAACTAAGCATGTACCATTCCCCAAAGAAGAATCTCAAGAATAATACAAACGCTTTACCTACAATACCAAGCTTTAATATTGTTACGATTGATAGTGCTAAAAATATTAATCCACTAATTTCATACCATATTGAACCATTGCCACTTACTGATTTTCGAGCTTTTGACTTTTGCTGCTTCTGCTTTGCCATGTAATTCACCCCCATCAAAATTTGCAGATTCGCCAAAGAAAGCAGCCTTTTGGCTGCTTTCTTAAATTGAATTTATTATAACATATCAGAACATATGTTTACCATGTATTGTTAATAATTACCTCAAGTTGGAAGAACTAAAATTCTTTGACCAGGTGTATACTGCATAAAATGCTGCGGATCAGTACTGACAATTCGTTTAATTTCAAAAGCTGTACCTCCAACACTATCAACCAACATTGGAACACCATTGTATTCCAAAAACTGCTGCGATGTGTATTCTTGTTGATCAACAGGAAAAATCGATTCAATTGGCATGATTGTATAAAGAATCAAAATTCATTCTCCTCTTTATTAGACTTTTCTTTTCGTTCATCAATTAATTCCTGCAACTTACTCAGTGCTTGCCCGATCCCACCTACATCATCGATTAGTCCATATTTTACTGCATCTCCACCGACTACATTAGAGCCGATATCTCTTGTTAAATTACCTTTTGTAAACATTAATTCCTTGAAACGTTCTTCCGTAATATTTGAATGCTTTGTAACAAAACGTGTTACCCTTTCTTGCATTTTATCAAGGTATTCAAATGTTTGAGGTACACCAATTACTAAGCCAGTTAGACGAATTGGATGAATCGTCATTGTTGCCGTTTCAGCAATATATGAGAAGTCAGTACTTACTGCAATTGGTACCCCGATACTATGACCACCGCCTAAAACGATTGATACAGTAGGTTTCGTTAATGTCGCAATCATTTCTGATATCGCAAGGCCTGCTTCCACATCTCCACCAACAGTATTTAGAACAATCAATAATCCTTCAATTTTAGGATTTTGTTCAATTGCCACTAATTGCGGGATTAAATGTTCATATTTAGTTGTCTTGTTTTGAGGTGGTAATGCCACATGCCCTTCAATTTGTCCAATTATCGTTAGACAATGGATTTTTGAATCATTGCTTGCTGGAACATTTGTTTGTCCTAATTGCTGAATTTTTTCAACAATGCTCATATCCTTTTGATCATTTGGCTTTGGAGGTGCATCTTCGTTTGGAATAGGTGTTTCATTATTTGAATTTGTCAAAACGGTTCCCCCTATCATTTTTCATACAAGTTAGTATGTGAAAATAATAAGGAAATCATACCCATCTTGGATTAAGAAGTACCTTGTATTTAAAATTATACTTCCATTAATATTGGAAGAATCATCGGTCTTCTTTTTGTTTCTTCATATAAGTAAGCGCTTAATCCATCTCTTATTGAATTTTTTAATAATGTCCATTCAATTTGATCGTTCTGTAACATTTTTTCTGTAATGTCTTTTACAATATCAGTTGATCTAGTTATTAATTTTTCGGACTCACGAACATATACAAAACCACGAGTTATAATTTCTGGACCAGATATGATTGCTTTCTTTTGCTTGTTAAACGTTACCACAACGATAAGTATTCCATCTTGTGAAAGTAGCTTACGATCACGTAATACGATATTTCCAACATCACCGACACCAATTCCGTCAATTAAAACATTGCCAACTTCGATTTTTTCAGTACGAGAAGCTTGACCATTTTTAAACGAAACGATGTCCCCTTTTTCAATAATAAAAATATCTTCTTTTGCCATCCCTACTTCTTCTGCAATATGTGAATGTGCTTTTTGCATTCGATATTCGCCATGAACTGGTATGAAATATTTTGGCTTCATTAATTCAAGCATTAATTTTAATTCTTCTTCATAGCCATGGCCAGATACGTGTACCTTCTTATAACCATAAATAACATTTGCGCCGGCTCTAAATAATAGATTAACAGAAGATGAAACTAACATTTCATTTCCTGGAATAGGTGTTGCCGCCATTAGTACAGTATCACCTTTTCGGATTGAAACTTGTTTATGCGTACCTTTAGCAATTTTTGAAAGAGCTGCCATCGGTTCTCCTTGAGTACCTGTTGTAAGGATGACAATATCTCTTTCTTTATAATTATCTGTATCCACAACTGAAATCATTAAATCATCAGGAATCGATAAATAATCTAATTCCTTCGCTATTTCAATCGATTTCATCATACTACTTCCGACAACTGCAAGTTTTCGATCAGAAGCTACACTTGCATCAATAACCTGTTGGATTCGATATATATTTGAAGAAAAGCAAGCTACTAAAACTCTTCCTTTTGCTTTCATTATCTCTTTTTTAATTTCTTCCGATACTTTCTTCTCAGAACCCGAAAACCCTTGTCTTTCTGCGTTCGTGCTATCAGATAGCAAACATAAGACACCTTTATCTCCTATTAATGCTAGTTTACCTAAATCAGCACCTGGATAGGGACTTTTCGATTGATCAAATTTGAAGTCTCCAGTAAAAACGACAGCACCTTGTGGTGTATTTATACAAAATCCAAACGAATCAGGAATACTGTGAGTAGTCCTAAAAAAACTAATTGAACTATTTTCAAAAGTTAATAAAGTAGTTTCGTCATATAGTTCAAATTGCTCAAGGTTTTTAATACCCTTTTCACTTAATTTTTCTCTTATAAATAAATAAGCTAATTTATTCGTGTAAAACTTTACTTGTGGAAGTTTATTCATAATATATGGAATTGCACCAATATGATCTTCATGTCCATGTGTTATAAAAACACCTACTACTTTATGTGCGTTTTTCTCTAAATAACTTACATCAGGTATGACATGATCTATTCCGTACATTTCTTGGTCAGGAAATTTCAAACCTGCATCTAACACGTATATCAAATCGCCTACTTCGACTATATACATGTTTTTTCCGATTTCTCCGACCCCACCAAGGGCAAAAACTTTTACTTGTTCCTTCATTTCCTTCACCACAACCTTTTCCTCCTAGTTAATTCTTTAAATTTACAGACCGTTCAAAATCTTACAAACATTATATCCTAGTCCGAACAGGTAAAACAAGATACATTCTTCCTTAAATAGGAAAATCGGATTACTTTGGGTAGTATTTTTAATCATTTTTTAACGGCCAGGTTTCTATAGCTAACATTAAAAAGTAAAATTGTGTTGTTTCCACTTCATCTTTCCTTCTTAACGATTGGAGTTAAGATTACTTGAATTAAACGAGAATAATATGGGCTACCTTTGACAGTTTTTTGCAAAATTAATCATGTTATCAGACTTCTTATCTCCTCTTATTTCTCTTAACTGTCTATATTGAATTTCTTTCTATTGAATAGTCAATTATTACTTATTGGTGGAATATGAATATGTTAGAAAAGGAGGTTCGATATGAATTTTAATCACAAAGAGCCCCCCAAAATGAATCTTTCTAAATTTGTTGATGAACTACCCATTCCACCAATATTAAAACCTCGCTGGAAAGATCATTTTTATACTTATTATGAAGTAACGATGACGGAGTTTAAACAATCGCTCCATAGCGAGTTAAATGACTCAACTGTTTGGGGGTATGAGGGAAGCTATCCTGGACCTACAATTAAAGTAGAGAAAGGGGAAATCGTGTTTATTAAATGGATCAATGATTTACCAGACAAACACCTGTTTCCGATCGATTATACAGTTCATGGTGCTCATAAAGATGTCCCTCAAGTAAGGACAGTTGTACATGTACATGGTGCTTGTGTCGAATCTGAAAGCGATGGCTATCCTGAAGCTTGGTTCACAAAAGATTATAAACAAGTTGGGCGTTATTTTAGAAAGCAAGTATATCGATATGATAATTGCGATTGTGCATCTACACTTTGGTACCATGATCACGCACTTGGTATTACAAGGCTTAATATATATGCTGGTTTAGCAGGATTCTATCTAGTTAGTGATCAGAAGGAAGGTTCATTAAATTTACCGAATGGGAATTATGATGTCCCACTATTGATACAAGATAAAAGTTTTAATCACGATGGTTCACTTTATTATCCAGAACAACCAGATCAACCAATTAAAGAACTACAAACGTCTATTATCCCTGAATTTATTGGTGATACAGTCATCGTCAATGGTAAAGTTCATCCTTATTTAAAAGTTGAACCAAGAAAATATCGATTTAGATTATTAAACGGTTCTAACTCACGCTTTTTTCGATTTAAGCTTAATACAGGTCAACTTATGTATCAAATCGCAACTGAGGGTGGATTCATGCAGCATCCGATTGGGATAAATGAGCTCATGTTATCACCTGCAGAACGAGCAGAAGTAATCATCGATTTTACCAATCTTGAAGGTAAGAAGATTATTATGCAGAATGATGCTCCTACCCCATTTCCATCGGGAAGACCTGTTGATGAAAATACAGGAACTGTGATGCAATTTCTAGTTACATTGCCATTGTCAAACCTGGACACGAGCATGATACCAGCTAGTATGGTGACTATTCCAAAAATAAATGAACAATCTGCTTCAATGAAGCGATACTTAACATTAGATCACAGGATGGATCAGTATGGACGAGAAATTATGTTATTGGATAATAAACATTGGGATGCCCCCATTACAGAAAATCCAAAATTGGGAACAACTGAAATATGGTATTTAATTAACTTAACGCCAGATGCTCATCCTATACATCTCCACTTAATTAATTTCCAAATCTTAGATCGTAGAAACTTTGATGTAGAAAAGTATAAAAAGGAAAAGATCATTCATTATACAGATCCACCGTCTCCACCAAACCCACAAGAATGTGGTTGGAAGGACACTGTTCAAGCTAATCCAAATCAAGTAACAAGAATAATCATGAGGTTTGGGCCATTCACGGGCTTATATGTTTGGCACTGTCATATGTTGGAACACGAGGACTATGAAATGATGAGACCATTTATTGTGATTCAATAGGAGAATTCTGTTTTTTTGTGGATGAGTCCATACATTAATAAAAACCACTTACGCAAATCCAAATTAATCGGATTATTTGTAAGTGGTTTTGTTATTAATTACTTTGTAATGCTTCGTCTAATTTATTTATTAATATACCGATCGTTGTGCGTTCAGCTTCTGAAAGTGGTACAAGCGGTAAACGAACTCCACCAACATCTAACCCTTTCATTTGTAAAGCTGTTTTGATTGGACCTGGACTTGGTGCCATGAAGAATCCTTCAAATAATGGTAATAGTTTACGGTGTAAGAATTGTGCTTTAGCCATATCTCCTGTGAAGAAGCTTTCAGCTAATTGCTGCATTTCATTTCCTAATACGTGTGCTGCAACAGAAACCGTTCCTTTTGAACCAATAGCAAATGCAGGAAGTGTTAGGCCGTCGTCACCACAGTATAATTCAAAATCTTCAGGAGTACGGTCAATAATTTCTGTCATTATGCTTAAGTTACCAGTCGCATCTTTAATTGCAACTATATTCGGAATTTCTGCTAATCTTACAACTGTATCTACAGAAAGGCTAGCAACTGTTCTACCTGGTACATTATATAACATTACAGGCAGTTCAGTACTTTCAGCTGCCGCTTTAAAGTGTTGATAAAGTCCTTCTTGGTTTGGTTTATTATAATAAGGTACAACTACCATTATTGCATCTACACCTAAAGCAGAAACCTTTTTCGTTAATTCAACTGTTTCACGAGTATTATTACTTCCTGTACCTGCGATTACAGGTACTCTTCCAGCTGCAGTTGAAACAACATGGCTAATCAATGCTAATTTTTCTTCAGAAGTTAACGTTGGAGATTCTCCAGTTGTTCCGCAAACTACGATTGAATCCGTACCATTCTCAATTAAGTAGTTCACAAGTTTTGTTGTTTTTGCGAAATCAATATTTCCTTTTGAATCAAAAGGAGTTACCATCGCTGTTGAAATTTTACCAAATCTACTCATTGTTCCACTCCGATCAAAATTTAATCCATTTTAACTGAACTAAGTTCAAATGCATCATGAAGTGCAGTAACTGCTTCGACCATATCTTCATTTTTGACAAGCACCCAAATAGTTGTATGACTGTCAGCTGATTGTAAAATTTGAATTCCTTTTTCAGCTAATGCAGTTACAATTTTTGAAGTTACGCCAGGTACTCCTGCAATTGCCGCTCCAACTATTGATACTTTTGCACATCCTGTAGTGTATGAAGGCTCATAGCCGATTCCTTTTAATACATCTATCGCTTTTGAAGCAACTTCATCACTTACAGTGTATACTACACCATTAGGAGAGATATTAATAAAGTCTACACTTATTCCTTTATTTGCCATTGCTTTAAATACTTGAGAATGTAAATCAAAAGTATGTTCCTTTGAAGTTACTCTAATTTGCGTAACATTCGGTACATGTGCAATTCCTGTAATTAAACGATCTTGAATATTATCACCAATAATTCGTTGTGTAGGATTCGATGTTACTAGTGTACCTAAACTATTTGAATAGGTTGAACGAATTCGAATAGGTACCTTTCCTTGCATCGCGATTTCTACAGCTCTAGGATGAATTACTTTCGCACCTTGATACGCCATATTACAAATTTCTGCATACGTAACAACTGATAAAGGCCTTGCTTCTTTTACAATCCTTGGATCTGCTGTCATTACGCCTTCAACGTCAGTAAAGATTTCGATTGTTTCTGCGCCAACAGCAACCCCAAGTGCAGAAGCAGAAGTATCACTTCCACCTCTACCTAATGTTGTGATATCACCATTAGATGTTGATCCTTGGAATCCTGCTACTACTACAACATCATAGTTTTCTAGCTCTTTAATTAGACGGCCGCATTTCATATCAAGAATTTTTGCATTTCCAAATTCATCATTTGTTCGGAAACCTGCAGATGCACCTGTCATTGCCATGGCATGAATACCGTTTTCATTCAATAAATTTGAAAAAATAATTGATGAAATTGTTTCACCACATGACATTAATAAATCAAGTTCTCTTTGTGTAACCTTACTTTTTTTTGCGCCAACTAAATTTAATAGTGTATCAGTTGCATATGGTTCACCTTTTCGTCCCATAGCAGAAACAACAACTACTAATTTATATCCTTTTTCTAATGCTTCTTTTATATGCTTAAGTGCGTGCTTTCTACCATTTTCGTCACGTACTGAAGTCCCTCCAAATTTTTGGACTAATATTTTCATTTTTGCACCTCTCTAGCAGTTTTCACTAAATGATGCTTAACTCAATTAATCTTTCAGCAATTTGCACTGAATTCCAAGCAGCACCTTTTAATAGATTATCTGAAACGATCCATAAATGGAATCCAAATGGATTATCTAGGTCTTTACGGATACGTCCTACAAATACTTCATTACTTCCAATACTGTAAAATGGCATTGGATATAGTTGTTGTTCTGGATCATCTTGTAAAACGATTCCAGGTGCATCACTTAAAAGTGATTTAAGTTCAGCTACTGATACTTCCTTATCAACTTCAATGTAAACTGACTCTGAGTGACCAGAAATTACAGGAAGTCGTACACAAGTTGCGCTAATTTGTAATTCAGGTAAATGCATGATTTTTTTCGTTTCATTAATCATTTTCATTTCTTCATAAGTATATCCATTCTCAGTAAATACATCGATTTGTGGAATTGCATTAAAAGCAATTTGATAATGTTTCTCACCACTTTTTACCGGTAATACTGATGGAGTTGCTTCTTCACCATTTAAGAATGCTTGCGCTTGTTCCTTTAATGCTTCAATTGCTGTAACTCCAGCACCAGAAACGGCTTGGTAAGTTGAAACTACTACTTTATTTAAACCAATTGTTTGACGAATTGGTTCTAGGGCAACAACCATTTGGATTGTTGAACAGTTAGGATTTGCAATAATCCCTTTATGATTAAATAAATCTTTGTCATTTACTTCAGGTACAACTAAAGGTACATCTTCAGCCATTCTAAATGCACTAGTGTTATCTACTACTACTGCCCCTCTTTTAACTGCTTCAGGAGCTAGATCTTTTGATACTGAGCCACCAGCACTAAATAAAGCAATATCAACACCTTCAAAAGCTTCAGGAGTAGCTTCTTGTACGATTACTTCTTTACCTTTATATGTTAATTTTGTTCCTGCAGAACGTTTTGAAGATAAATATTTAATTTCTTTTACTGGAAAATTTCTTTTCTCCAATGTTGCAATCATTTGTTGTCCAACTGCTCCAGTTGCACCTACTACAGCTACTACATAACTTTGTTTATTCCCCACTTTTTTTGCACCATCCCTGTTTTCACTTTTATTAAATAGTTTACGTCAAATGAAGTTTATATTCAAAGGTTTTCGCTTGAATAATTGATTTCATAGTAACGAGTATGTATCCTAATGACACATACTCAATTTTCTTCATTCTAACATAGAAAAAATAATTCAGTCCTATTTTTTCTAAAATATTTATTGGAGATCGCGATATTTTTCAACTAAAACAGGTTGAAGTTGTTTTCCTTCAATAGAAGATTTCACTGTATCAAGCAATGAATCCATTCTTGCCACTAATGAATTCGGTTTTTTGATTGGATCATCTTGGCCAAAGGGAATAAAATAGATATTTTTTGTACTCATTAAACGCATTAAATTA
>NZ_NUQC01000002.1:0-4753 GCF_002585125.1 Bacillus sp. AFS029533
CTTTGAAAACTAAACAAAACATGAAGTAAACGTCAATTATTAGTTTTTTGAGCAATACAAGATTTAAACTTAACTTTTATGGAGAGTTTGATCCTGGCTCAGGACGAACGCTGGCGGCGTGCCTAATACATGCAAGTCGAGCGGACTAATGGGAGCTTGCTCCCGTTAGTTAGCGGCGGACGGGTGAGTAACACGTGGGCAACCTACCTGTAAGACTGGGATAACTTCGGGAAACCGGAGCTAATACCGGATGACATAAAGGAACTCCTGTTCCTTTATTGAAAGATGGCTTCGGCTATCACTTACAGATGGGCCCGCGGCGCATTAGCTAGTTGGTGAGGTAACGGCTCACCAAGGCGACGATGCGTAGCCGACCTGAGAGGGTGATCGGCCACACTGGGACTGAGACACGGCCCAGACTCCTACGGGAGGCAGCAGTAGGGAATCTTCCGCAATGGACGAAAGTCTGACGGAGCAACGCCGCGTGAGCGATGAAGGCCTTCGGGTCGTAAAGCTCTGTTGTTAGGGAAGAATAAGTGCTAGTTGAATAAGCTGGCACCTTGACGGTACCTAACCAGAAAGCCACGGCTAACTACGTGCCAGCAGCCGCGGTAATACGTAGGTGGCAAGCGTTGTCCGGAATTATTGGGCGTAAAGCGCGCGCAGGCGGTTTCTTAAGTCTGATGTGAAAGCCCCCGGCTCAACCGGGGAGGGTCATTGGAAACTGGGAAACTTGAGTGCAGAAGAGGAAAGTGGAATTCCAAGTGTAGCGGTGAAATGCGTAGAGATTTGGAGGAACACCAGTGGCGAAGGCGACTTTCTGGTCTGTAACTGACGCTGAGGCGCGAAAGCGTGGGGAGCAAACAGGATTAGATACCCTGGTAGTCCACGCTGTAAACGATGAGTGCTAAGTGTTAGAGGGTTTCCGCCCTTTAGTGCTGAAGTTAACGCATTAAGCACTCCGCCTGGGGAGTACGGTCGCAAGACTGAAACTCAAAGGAATTGACGGGGGCCCGCACAAGTGGTGGAGCATGTGGTTTAATTCGAAGCAACGCGAAGAACCTTACCAGGTCTTGACATCCTCTGACAACCCTAGAGATAGGGCTTTCCCTTCGGGGACAGAGTGACAGGTGGTGCATGGTTGTCGTCAGCTCGTGTCGTGAGATGTTGGGTTAAGTCCCGCAACGAGCGCAACCCTTGATCTTAGTTGCCAGCATTTAGTTGGGCACTCTAAGGTGACTGCCGGTGACAAACCGGAGGAAGGTGGGGATGACGTCAAATCATCATGCCCCTTATGACCTGGGCTACACACGTGCTACAATGGATAGTACAAAGGGTTGCAAGACCGCGAGGTGGAGCTAATCCCATAAAACTATTCTCAGTTCGGATTGTAGGCTGCAACTCGCCTACATGAAGCCGGAATCACTAGTAATCGCGGATCAGCATGCCGCGGTGAATACGTTCCCGGGCCTTGTACACACCGCCCGTCACACCACGAGAGTTTGTAACACCCGAAGTCGGTGGGGTAACCTTTTAGGGGCCAGCCGCCTAAGGTGGGACAGATGATTGGGGTGAAGTCGTAACAAGGTAGCCGTATCGGAAGGTGCGGCTGGATCACCTCCTTTCTATGGAGACATCATGAACCGATGGTTCATGTATGAAATGTTTCTTCATTGTTTTGTTTAGTTTTGANNTTTGTACCTTGAAAACTAGATAATGTCATTCATTAAACTGCGTAAGTTTAATTCAATTAGTTTTAAAATTAGTTAAGTTAGAAAGGGCGCACGGTGGATGCCTTGGCACTAGGAGTCGATGAAGGACGGGACTAACACCGATATGCTTCGGGGAGCTGTAAGTAAGCTTTGATCCGGAGATTTCCGAATGGGGGAACCCACTACTCGTAATGGAGTAGTATCTTTACCTGAATACATAGGGTACTGAGGACAGACCCAGGGAACTGAAACATCTAAGTACCTGGAGGAATAGAAAGCAATAGCGATTTCCTGAGTAGCGGCGAGCGAAACGGAAGATAGCCCAAACCAAGAGGCTTGCCTCTTGGGGTTGTAGGACACTCTATACGGAGTTACAAAGGAACGGGGTAAATGAAGCGACCTGGAAAGGTCCGTCAAAGAAGGTAAAAACCCTGTAGTTGAAACCTCGTTCCCTCTTGAGTGGATCCTGAGTACGGCGGAACACGTGAAATTCCGTCGGAATCTGGGAGGACCATCTCCCAAGGCTAAATACTACCTAGTGACCGATAGTGAACCAGTACCGTGAGGGAAAGGTGAAAAGCACCCCGGAAGGGGAGTGAAAGAGAACCTGAAACCGTGTGCTTACAAATAGTCAGAGCTCGTTAACGAGTGATGGCGTGCCTTTTGTAGAATGAACCGGCGAGTTACGATCCCGTGCAAGGTTAAGTTGAAGAGACGGAGCCGCAGCGAAAGCGAGTCTGAATAGGGCGATATAGTACGTGGTCGTAGACCCGAAACCGAGTGATCTACCCATGTCCAGGATGAAGTTCAGGTAACACTGAATGGAGGTCCGAACCCACGCACGTTGAAAAGTGCGGGGATGAGGTGTGGGTAGCGGAGAAATTCCAATCGAACTCGGAGATAGCTGGTTCTCCCCGAAATAGCTTTAGGGCTAGCCTTATGTGTTAGAGTCTTGGAGGTAGAGCACTGATTGGACTAGGGGCCCCCAACGGGTTACCGAATTCAGTCAAACTCCGAATGCCAATGACTTATCCATAGGAGTCAGACTACGAGTGATAAGATCCGTGGTCAAGAGGGAAACAGCCCAGACCGCCAGCTAAGGTCCCAAAGTATACGTTAAGTGGAAAAGGATGTGGAGTTGCTTAGACAACCAGGATGTTGGCTTAGAAGCAGCCACCATTTAAAGAGTGCGTAATAGCTCACTGGTCGAGTGACTCTGCGCCGAAAATGTAACGGGGCTAAACGTATCACCGAAGCTGCGGATTGATACCGTATGGTATCAGTGGTAGGGGAGCGTTCTAAGGGCGTTGAAGCTAGATCGTAAGGACTGGTGGAGCGCTTAGAAGTGAGAATGCCGGTATGAGTAGCGAAAGACGGGTGAGAATCCCGTCCACCGTATGCCTAAGGTTTCCTGGGGAAGGCTCGTCCTCCCAGGGTTAGTCAGGACCTAAGCCGAGGCCGACAGGCGTAGGCGATGGACAACAGGTTGATATTCCTGTACCACCTCATTTCCGTTTGAGCGATGGAGGGACGCAGAAAGATAGGGTAAGCGCGCTGCTGGATATGCGCGTCCAAGCAATTAGGCTGATGTGTAGGCAAATCCGCACATCATAAGGCTGAGTTGTGATGGCGAGGGAAATATAGTACCGAAGTTCCTGATTCTACGCTGCCAAGAAAAGCTTCTAGCGAGGAAATAGGTGCCTGTACCGCAAACCGACACAGGTAGGCGAGGAGAGAATCCTAAGGTGAGCGAGAGAACTATGGTTAAGGAACTCGGCAAAATGACCCCGTAACTTCGGGAGAAGGGGTGCTCTTTTGGGTGTATGCCCGGGAGAGCCGCAGTGAAAAGGCCCAAGCGACTGTTTAGCAAAAACACAGGTCTCTGCGAAGCCGCAAGGCGAAGTATAGGGGCTGACGCCTGCCCGGTGCTGGAAGGTTAAGAGGAGGGGTTATCCCTTACGGGAGAAGCTCTGAATTGAAGCCCCAGTAAACGGCGGCCGTAACTATAACGGTCCTAAGGTAGCGAAATTCCTTGTCGGGTAAGTTCCGACCCGCACGAAAGGCGTAACGATTTGGGCACTGTCTCAACCATAGACTCGGTGAAATTATAGTACCTGTGAAGATGCAGGTTACCCGCGACAGGACGGAAAGACCCCGTGGAGCTTTACTGCAGCTTGATATTGAATTTTGGTACAGCTTGTACAGGATAGGTAGGAGCCTGAGAAGCCGGAGCGCTAGCTTCGGTGGAGGCGTCGGTGGGATACTACCCTGGCTGTATTGAAATTCTAACCTAGAGCCGTGATCCGGCTCGGAGACAGTGTCAGGTGGGCAGTTTGACTGGGGCGGTCGCCTCCTAAAGAGTAACGGAGGCGCCCAAAGGTTCCCTCAGAATGGTTGGAAATCATTCGAAGAGTGTAAAGGCATAAGGGAGCTTGACTGCGAGACCTACAAGTCGAGCAGGGACGAAAGTCGGGCTTAGTGATCCGGTGGTTCCGCATGGAAGGGCCATCGCTCAACGGATAAAAGCTACCCCGGGGATAACAGGCTTATCTCCCCCAAGAGTCCACATCGACGGGGAGGTTTGGCACCTCGATGTCGGCTCATCGCATCCTGGGGCTGTAGTCGGTCCCAAGGGTTGGGCTGTTCGCCCATTAAAGCGGTACGCGAGCTGGGTTCAGAACGTCGTGAGACAGTTCGGTCCCTATCCGTCGTGGGCGCAGGAAATTTGAGAGGAGCTGTCCTTAGTACGAGAGGACCGGGATGGACACACCGCTGGTGTACCAGTTGTTCTGCCAAGAGCATGGCTGGGTAGCTATGTGTGGAAGGGATAAGTGCTGAAAGCATCTAAGCATGAAGCCCCCCTCAAGATGAGATTTCCCATAGCGTTAAGCTAGTAAGACCCCTGAGAGACGATCAGGTTGATAGGTCAGAGGTGGAAGCGTGGTGACACGTGGAGCTGACTGATACTAATCGGTCGAGGACTTAACTAACAAGTTTGATCGTGACATTATCTAGTTTTGAGGGTACGAAGTACAACTCAA
>NZ_NUQC01000030.1:0-99506 GCF_002585125.1 Bacillus sp. AFS029533
CTTCTTTTTGCTGTTTTACTAACTCATGGCTCCTTCCTGAGGAACTTATATTCATCTTCTCGGTATAAATGAGTTTTTGCTTAAAAGCTCTATTACAAAGTCCAATTAATAAGTAATCCTGCATGAGTTAATCCACCACCAAATCCATACAGTAAAACTTTATCTCCATGTTTAAGTTTTCCTTCCTTAACGCCCTTAACTAAAGATAATGGAATCGTTGCTGATGATGTATTTCCGCAATCTACTAAGCTATTTAATGTTTTATCGATTGGAAATTCACTTCTTTCGCAGATTGATTCAATCATTCTTAAATTTGCACTATGTGGAACAAACCAATCGACTTCATTTAATAAAGTGGATCCATTGTTTAGTACAGCTTGCATTCCTTTTGGTACTGTCGTAACTGCCCATTTGTATACTTCGCGTCCATTTTGAATGATATTATTATTATTAATTAGCTCTTCGCCAAACATTTGATTTGATAAATTTGTACAATATAAATGTTTGCCTTTTTCGCCTTCTGATCCTAGGTAAGAGGAAATAAAGCTAGGTTGTTCTTCATCATACTCTACTAAAGCTGCACCAGCGCCATCACCAAATAAAATGCAAGTAGTGCGATCTTCATAATCGGTTATTTTAGATAAAGTTTCAGCTCCGACTACTAGAATTTTTCGATTTAATCCGGATGTAATTAATCCATTTGCCATATACAAACCGTAAGTAAAACCTGCGCAAGCTGCATTTAAATCAATTGCCCCAGCATTTTTTATTCCAAGCTTTGCTTGGATAATTGAAGCAACACTTGGTGTTTTGTAGTCTGGAGTTAACGTACAAACGATAATCATATCAACATCTTCAACAGACTTATTGTATTTTTCCATCAAGTCTTTTACTGCCTTAAAGCTTATGTCACTTGTAAATTCATTTTCATTTGCAATTCTTCTCTCTTTTATGCCAGTTCGCTTTACAATCCATTCATCATTTGTTTCAACTATTTTTTCTAAATCCTTATTTGTTAATACTTTTTCTGGTACATATGAACCTATTGCAGTGATACGTGCTTTCGAATTTTGCATTATGGTCACCTCAGTCATATTTTTTAATATCTTTCCAATATTATATCACCAGATATTAATACTAGGTACTAATTTTATTTTAAAATTTTTTCATTCTTTTAATTTAGAGGGCTAATTAGTTGAGGATTAAACTAAATAAAGTTGCTACAACAGCAACTTTACTTAAAAAATATTACAATTCTAATGTCATAAAAACACTGTTAGGGTCTTCTTTATAATCAGCAAAAGGCTTACAATACTTAAATCCAAAGAGTTCATATAGTTTTTTTGCTGGATCGAATGCTTCCATTGAACCTGTTTCCAAACTTATTCTCTTGTAGCCTCTATTTTTCGCCTCTTCGATGATGTGTTGGAGCATGCGCCTTGCCACTCCTTTTCTTAAATGAGCTGAAGAAGTTCTCATTGATTTTACTTCTCCATGCAAAGGATCAAGTTCTTTTAGAGCCCCACATCCAACTAATTCACTATGTTCCCATACACTCCAGAATGTAATTTCCGGTTTCTTTAATCCTTCAAGATTTAAAGCATGTATGCTTTCAAGTGGAGAATGCTGTGTCATACCTTGTAGATGCTCACTAATTAACATAGCAACTTCATTTCCAGTTAAATCATCAACCTTAATATCCACGTAATGACAACCTCATTTCCTTATTTATAATTGCTATTATTATACTAAATTTTGATAAACTTCTAGCTAGTTTTTTAGTCAAAAAAAAATAACTTATTAACTCTTAAATAAAATAGAATTTTATGGAAAAAATAAACATCTAGAAGAAAAATTAGAAGTCAAAAGAAGGAATTCAAATGAATCGTAAATTAAATATAAGTGGTTTTCAATTCTTTTGTATGATTTTTATGTTTGGGGTCGGTGCTTCTCCACCACTTGAAATATTTGCTAGAGCTAAACAAGATGGATGGATTAGTTTATTGATCGGACTCATCTCAGCTTGTATAATTTTTGCTGTGTATATTAAGTTATATTCATTATTTCCTGAACTTCCCTTAACAAAATATATTCAAATTATTTTAGGGAAATATGTAGGGAAAATACTTGCATTACTATATATCTTATATTTTATTTATATTGCTGCACGTGCTTTACGTGATTTTGAGGATTTATTAACAATCACTTTATATAATGCTTCTTCTCTAATTTCTATTGGATTAATCATGGTGTTATTAATCATGTATGCTATTTCTAAAGGACTAGAAACATTCGCTCGTTCGTGTGAATTTATTTTTGTCATGATCATGTTTCTTACTGTTATATTTATAGGATTTGAAATCATTTCAAAATTAATAAAAATTGATAATTTAAGACCTGTTTTAGAAAATGGATGGACACCAGTATTAAAAGCGGCTTTCCCAATTTCTTTAACTATTCCCTTTGGTGAAATCGTTACATTTACAATGATTATGCCCCATTTAACTAAACAAAATTTAGCAATAAAAGTAGGAATACCAGCTTTACTATTTTCGGGTCTTGTATTAACTTTATTTGCAGTTTTAAATACTGCAATACTAGGCCCTTCCGTTATTGAAAGAACAACCTATCCACTTCTAACATCAGTTAGTTATATTAATATTGCCGATTTCATTCAAAGATTGGATACTTTCATAGTAGTAATTTCAGTATGCAATGCCTTTGTAAAAATTACAATTTACTTTTATTGTGCGGTATCTGGAGCAGCAGATTTATTTAATATAAAGAAAAGTGACCAACTAGTCTATCCTATTGGTATGATTACCGTTCTTACTTCCCTATGGGTCGCTTCTAGTTTTCTTGAGCACCATTTAGAAGGGATCCATTTAGTACCCTACTTGCTTCACATTCCACTTCAAATTATTATTCCGGTTAGTTTATTACTTGTTGTCCTAATTCAAGGTAAACTAAAAAGTAATAAAGACGACTTGAATTACAATTAACGAAAATTAAAAAGACAAAACAAAAGGCTTCAGTTTTCACTGAGCCTTTGTTTTTTATTTTGGTAATTTAGTATTATTGAGTAACCGTAATAGTTTTAGGCGTTGTTGTTACTTTAAAGCCATCTTTCGTAACAACATCTACTGTAACCGTATATGTGCCACTTGGAAGATCTTTTTCTGGTGCCCATTGTGTACTAAAAGTATGCTCATTTTCGAATGTAGATGAATCTACAAGATTTCCTTTAGCATCTTTAATATTAATTGTCCAGTCTACTCTGTTATAACCATATAGAGAAATTCTCGCAGGCTTAGATGCACTTACACCTGTAGATGGAGAAATACCCCAAGTTACCATTGCCATAGTTTGTTTATTATAACTTTGATCGCCCCATGTTGTCCAAGCATTGTTTCCAGCATAATCAAGAGATCTGATTACCATACCTTTTGGTTCTGTATTAACCGTTAGTTTCGTTACGCCCGGTCTAAGTTCATAAAATGTTCCATTTACATAAACATCAGCAAAGTTAAAGTCAGTTGCATTATCAGTCGCATTAAATGTAATATCATATTTACCGTTGTTTGGTGTTACTTTAATATCAGAAATTTTTGGTGCAACTGAGTCTACGATCATCGGCATTTTAACCGTTTGTGGTCTAGCGTTTGGATATGCTAATGTTGTTTTAATTACGTAATAGTAAGTACCATCGGGAACAAAATTCCCTGATGCGTCTTTCATATCCCATTGATATAAACTATATCCGTAATCCGCATTAAACATTATATTTTTATTAAATCTCCAAGGCTCACCAGTACCTGTGTATTCACTATAGTCACCTAGATATTTAAGTTGTTTTCCAGCAGAATCTTCAATAGAGACCTCGGCTTTTTCTAGGTTACGTAAAACCGCCATTCCTCCAAAGATACCCTTATCAATATAGTTTGGAGAGAATGCAATATGGTTAAGGTCAAAGCCTTTCCCATTGTATCCTAATGGTGCGCCTCCCTCTGTAGTATCATTCCAAAGTGCCGTATGACCTGCAAATGAATCCTTTTCCCAAGCTGGAGCATCAATGTTTCGTGGCTCATCCCATTTTCCATAGAAGCCCATATAAGGCATAGTTAACGGTACAGCTTTATCTTGGTCTTTTGCCACTGGTACAAGACGAACATATCCTTCAACAAAACTGTTTTTCTTTAATGAATCCGGTAATGATATATTAACAGTTAACATTTTTGATTGACCTGGTTTGATTTTCAATGTAGACCCTGTTTTATCTGTTACGATATTATCATTAACAGTGATCTTTGCTCCTTTAATTTGTTCACTTGATAAGGTTAAATAATCTTTTGAATCTAATTGGCCATCATGATCAAAATCAAATTGCTTTGTTTCTGTCTTATCTTTTAATAAATCAACATATACATTGTATTCAATATCCGCACTATTATTTTTCCCTTTAGGTGCATCAAAAGCATCTACGTTTAACTTAAAGCTTGTATTTTGTCCGATTTCTTTTAATGCTACTGAACCAGCTTGTTCCAAAGGAGCGTTTCGATTCGTCACAACAACTGGTGTATTAATGGCATTTTGAATTTGCATTAAACCAGACCCTTGAATACGTGGTGAATATGGCGCTTCATTATTTGTTCTTGGATCCATAATGACCTTAGATGTATTCATTAATGCAACTTTCGCTTTTAAAACTGTATCTTCTGAGTGTTGTAGCCCTTTTTCATAAAGTGATTGTAATACTAAAGCTGAACCACCTGCAACATGTGGCGTAGCCATCGATGTACCACTCATTACTTGATAACGATTTCCAGGTATTGTTGAATAAATATTTCCACCTGGAGCCGAAATTTCAGGTTTAAAATCTAATGTTGGAGTTGTACCCATTGATGAGAAATAAGACATCGTATCTTTAGCAGGATTATCTACCCAATAATCGCCGATATTTTTCATACTTAAATATTGACCAGTAGGCATTTTACTCATTTTATCTAATAATGCTTGACCGATCGATTTACCTGTTGAAGCAGTCGGTGTTGCAGAACCAGTTACTGGTAGAGTTGCATAATCAGGCGTGTTTGAAGATGGTATCATAATGATCGCCTTTGCTCCTGCAGCTTTTGCAGCAAATTGAATACTCGAGACAGTACTATATGAATTTAAAAGTTTAACTACTGCAATGTAATTCGTTTTTCCTTTTGGATAATCAGCCGCTGTTTTTCCTTCATTTACATATACCAAATCATAATTTGTATTCGGTAATAGATTATTAGATACATTAAATGCTTGTCCATATTGAGAATGATCTTTGAAAGGTACCGCTAGACTTCCATCTGAAATTGCATTCACATGAATTTTAGAATTTTCAAAGGAAGCAACCGATACTGCGAATGGGCTGACACCTGGTGATCCAACTGTTCCAATATCAGGATTATCTGCAAATGGTTTTACTGTTGCAGGCGTTAGTAAAGCTTGTGAACTGAATGCTGAATTTCCAGCTGCTACTACAACTAGTGTACCTTTTTCTGTCGCGTTTCTAATTGCTTTTTGAATCGGATCATAATTTTCGTCTACATAACCCGCATCACTGCCTAAGCTCATGTTAATCACATCAGCGCCCATTGTAACTGCATGCTCAATCCCTGCAATAATATCATCTTCATAAGCACCGCCACCATTATCAGAGAATACTTTTTCTGCTAATAACTGTACGCCTGGTGCGATACCAGCAACTCCACCTTTAGAATCATCACCGTTTGCTCCAATTGTTCCAGAAACGTGTGTACCATGCGAACTACCTTTTGGCCCAGGAATAACATCCGTATCATTGTCTGCCCAGTCATAGCCAGATGGTACTTTATCTGAATACCAAGTTTCATTTACATCTGTTGTTCCTGCAAACTGATCGAATTTATCCTTCGTCCATTTTTCTTTTGCTTTAGCATCATCTGATAGTGTCATATCTTTATGTTTCCAATCAATACCAGAATCTACAACACCTACTACTAGGCCTTCTCCTTTATAACCGTATTGCTCCCATACCTTTTGAGCTTGTACTAATTCTTTACTTGCTGCCATCGTTTCGTGGAATGTTCTAGCTACTTGAACATGCTTAACACCAGGAATCGATTGGATATCTTTTAAATTTTTATATTCTGTTTCAATACTAAACCCATTAAAACCTTCAAAGTAACGGTGCTTTACTTTAAAAGCAGCATTTGAATTAGAATTTTTTTCTTTTGAGATTTCATCAATTACATTGTCTTGTTTTTGTTTAAACATTGCTTTTTTATGCTCAGGTGTCGCTTGCTCGCTATCAGCTGGCTCATCTACCTCAACAATTAAATGCACTTCATCATCTGGTTTAAACGTATTTGCAACATCTTGATTTGTAGCTTCTTGACTGTTGCCTTCTTTATATAATGAGTTTTCTTGAGATAAATCTAAATTATCCTTAGTAAATGTTCCATGTTCAAAACTAACATCAGTTGAATCAGTTTGAGATGTAATGTTATCGTTATCCGCAAAAGCCAATGAAGTAAAAAGTAATGATACTAAAGCAGTTGTAGACATAACTTTAAACGCTTTAAATTTTCCGTTTTTCATAACAACACTCCTACAATTTTATTCGTATTTACTTAAATCCACCTTGGATCGATAGAGTAATAGTTAAATATAATAACAAACTTAAGTTTTCCTATTCATCTGATTTTCGTGGTTGTTAATTAAATACATTCAAATTTTACATCCAACCCCTGTGAACGTGTATTGGGGGAATTCAACTTATTTCATTAACAAACTTTTTTATCAAATTCACATGCAACAATGTCAAATAGATATAAAAATATGTTATATCATGGAATAAATTATAGTTTTTTGTCGGATTTTTTATATATTGGCCAGAAACATAAAACTGAAAATTGGGAAAAATTAAATACAAAACGCATTTTTTTAGCAAAAATTCTATAACCTTGACGAAAAAAACAGGATAAATGACCTATCAAAAGTGGTATAAATGTCGAAAAATTTTGAATTTTTAACATAAGTAGGAACGCGATTATTAAAATAGGTACTCTTTGGCTTTTAAATTTTTCCAAAATAAAAAAGAGCCACAAATAGGACTCCTTTTCCTTAACTAACTTACGATTAAATTAAGAAACTTACATTTTTCCTAAAGAAAAACCTTCAAACAGCTTTCCTCCAAAAGGGTGCAAAACTTCATCAACTAATTTGATTATTCGGTCCTTTTCACCAGTCGTATAAAACGAATCAAAAGCTTCTACAAAACAGTTCGCGAAATCCTCATTATAATTTCTTAACGAGCGAACAAGCCATTTTGAAGAACCAATCCATTTACAATTTGTTCTTAAAACGAATTCACTTACTAGTTCGGCTATTGTATTAGCTATAAATAAATCTTCTGCTCTATTAGAGGAACCTATAAAATCATTTAGTGCATCCGTAATAAAATATCGCTTTATTTTGATCGTTTCCACTGTCCATCTTTCAGGTCCTTTATCTAATAATTCATTTGCTTCTTTTTTTATCTCCTCAATTATTCCTTCATCTTTTAAAATGAATCCCTCAGAAACCATCCTTGGTAGTGAAGGCCTAGCTCTCTTGTAATCACTTTCAAAAAAATGTTTATAGGAAGTTAGGTTGTGTACAAAAACTTCTATGTCCCATCCGAGTTCTTTTAACGACTCTCTATATGAAGAGTTAAGGCTTGCATCAAAAATAACGATATCAAGATCCGATGTTTCGGTTGCCTCACCTCGAACTACGCTACCCGCTAATAATGCCCCCTGACAGTTTGGAAAATACTTATGAATAAAATGTTTTGCCGCTTCAATATGGTCTAACTTATTTAAAAAACTCATTATTCATCACCCCATTTTTAAACAATGTCTAATTTAAGTATACTCGATATTTCAAAGGACAATTTTTTGATGTTGTTGTTAATCGCTTCCCAATCAAGTTATCAAAAAAATCCCTTGTGACAAACTGAGAAATCCGTCAAATTTAGCAAAAAAAAAAGAACACCTCCTGGAAAATCAGGAATTGCTCTTAACCTACTAAAATCAAACTTTTTGTCTACTGCTATAAGTACTTTTTGGTAGCTAAGTATTAAATACTATAAACGTTTTTTAATCGATTTTCAGATTAAAAACTTTTTTTATTTTCTTAAAACCTTCAATGCCCCACTCCAAGCAACAACCTGGTCAAGCATTAAATTAACATTATTTAGATGTAGATCCGCAGGTTTAAAGGTAGAGAAGTTCTCAAAATCTGTGAATATAGACAATGTTGGATGAACTTTCACATCAGCAATTAATAACTCACCACAGATTCCACGTAAGTGTTCTGCTGCACGCGCACCACCAGTTGAACCATAACTTACGATTCCTGCTGCTTTGTTGTTCCAAGCTTCACGAGCTAAATCAAGTGCATTTTTTAACGCACCTGATATACTGTGATTATATTCAGATACTATAAATACAAATCCATCTAAGCTAGCAAGTTTTCCATTCCAAGCTGCAATTCCAGGCTCAGTTCCATCAGTTGTTCCAAAAAACGGTAATTGGTAATCAGCAATATCTACAATTTCATAATTCGCATCTCCACGTTTGTCCGCGATCCCTTTTACCCACTCTCCTACTTGTGGGCTTACTCGACCTTTGCGAGTGCTTCCTAGAATAATCCCGATATTTGAATTTTCGTTTGGCATTCGTTCTTCCTCCTTAAATTCCCTCTGATTTCTTTCAACTTAACACATTCTAGACTTCCCATAATTTACCTTTATTTAATTCAATAAGTTTTTATCCAAAAAAACTAAAATTTCGACCAAATTTAGTATCATGAAATTAAATTAGATAGTTGGGTAAGAAATTTTATATTTTTTTGACACCTCTATCAGCTTCTGAATTTTTTTAGCTGAAGGAGGATCTTCAGGTTTTTTGAATCCTTTATAAAATGGTTCAGATAGTTCTTTAACAAATTGGTCAAAACCTGATGGATAAGCAGTAACAATGAATTGTGTTTCTTCAGAACATACTTTAAATGTGTGGGGAATTCCTCGAGGAGCAAATACATAATCTCCAGCCTTTGCTAAAATTGTTTGATCCCCAATAAAAAAAGTAATTTCCCCTTCTAAGACATAAAATGTTTCATCTTCTAATTCATGTACGTGCAGAGGAGGTCCACCGTCTTTTTTACCATTGCAATGCAAGACACAAAAAGCCCCGTTTGTGTCTTCCCCACTTACTAATATGGAAGTAAAATCATTTAAAAAGAAGTAAGTGTTCTCTTCTGTAATACCTCGGTGCATAAAACCTGCTATACGTTTTTGTTTGAATGTCATTTTGATCTCCTTCATTGAGATTTACATAATTGAATTTAGTTTTTAGATTGAACTATTAACCTACTAACTAATGCTATTCATAGAAAATTAGCTTATACATTCTTTTTGAGAGAATAATAAATTTAAATTATTAGCACTTAACCTTGTCTTACAGTCCTCTTTTATTGAACAAACAATTTTATATGATAAAGTTTTTAAGCATGCAAAAAAGGCTAGCATCGCTAACCTTTTTCATTAGAAATAATATTTAATTATTAGGATACAGAATCTCATCAATGATTCCATATTCTTTCGCTTCTTCTGCACTCATAAAATAATCTCGATCTGTATCCTTTGCTACTTTCTCGACTGACTGTCCTGTTCGGTCAGAGATTATTTGATTAATATGCTCACGTAATTTTAAGATTCTTCGAGCAGATATTTCGATTTCTGTTGCCTGGCCCCTTGCTCCTCCTAATGGTTGATGAATCATAATTTCACTGTTCGGCAGTGCAAAACGTTTCCCTTTTGTTCCCGCCAGCAAAAGCATCGCACCAAAGGACGCTGCCATTCCCGTACAAATTGTTCTAACATCAGGCTTTATATATTGCATCGTATCATAAATCGCAAATCCTGCTGAAGTCGACCCACCAGGGCTATTTATATAAAGTGAAATTTCTTTATCAGGTGCATCTGCAGCTAAAAATAACAATTGTGCAACTACACTATTTGCTACGTGATCATTTATTTCATCACCGATAATAATAATTCGATCTTTTAACAAACGGGAATAAATATCATATGAACGTTCACCACGATTAGATTGTTCAATTACATAAGGAACTGTCGTCATTTAAAAATCCTCCTTAAAAGCGTTAATTGGCTATGCAGCCATGCAGAGAGTGCTTGAAGGAGTTTGAGTACGGGATGATTGGAAATTACCGAATATCATTTTAGGATTTTCAATAATACGATCAAAGGAAGGAAGCGCTTGAATTAAAACAGCAGGGTCTTGAACTTCTAAAGCTAAATGAAAAATTTCTTCAAGCTTCATCCGTTCTTCCTCATTCCAAAAATATTCAATAGAAAGGGATTGTTCCTCTTTGTTTGTTTTATCTAGACGCTTTTTTGCTCGATGCAGGCTAGATTTTATGGCTATTTCAGTCGTTCCTAAAATGTCTGCTATTTCCCTGGATTTATATTGAAATGCTTCTTTTAGAAAAAAGATAACCGCTTGTTTTGGAGTAAAATGTTTAAGTAAGAGCTCCACACTATTCATTTTATGATCAATCGGATGACTAGCTACATATTTAGAAAGTTCAAAATCAGGAGTTATCGTTTCTTCTTTTCTTTTTCGTAAAGTATCAATCCAATGGTTGTAAGCTATTTTATTTAATAAAGCCGAGTTCATTTTTTCTTTATGATAATATTTTACTGCTTTAAAAAATGCTTCCTGTGCAATATCGTCACCATCCCATTCATTCTGGGCTAGAAACCGACAATAGCGTTGCAATTTAGGATAGTACTTCTGCCAATAAAATTCGTCAGTTGCTTCATCCTGTTCTTCCTTTTCTATGCTGTGAAGACTAAACTTACTAGACATTTATGTTCACTCCTTTATTAACACTCTCTAACCTATAAACGGAATAAGAGTATAAAAAGATACGGGGGTTAAAAAATTTTTTTTTATTTATTTTAATTTATGTAATAGAAATTAAAACTCTTCTATGTTATTTTATTTTTCAACTTTTAATGCATTTTAACATAATTAGGACGTTTTCTAACAACACAAAAAAGCAGAAACCACTTATCTCCGCTTCTGTCTAAATTTAAATTTAAGTTAAAACTTTAGGCTAACCTATTTATGAGAGACTTCAGTCCTACTCTCTTTCCACTGAGTTTGCTCCGATTTCTTCTTTTATTACTCCAATTACTGAAATAACAGATCCAATTGCTTGAATCCAGCTTCCTGTTGCAACCAATGTTTCAGATTCCGATATTGTATTACTTTTTTTGAAGTAATCCCCATAAAAGCCAAACTCTTTTTGCTTATTTTCATTTGCTATAATTTCTTGTAATGCTTCTGACCACCCTATTGCTTGCATGGTGTTTCCTATAATTTGTGTTAGTCCACCTACAATGTTTTCAGATTGTCCTGGGAAAGGAGTAGTTTCGATTGCTTCTCCAACATTAACCCCTAACCCTAAAGCTTGTAACAAGTTTCCTGCAACGAATAATTTGTAGGATGCTTCTTTTGAAATGTCAAAAACCAGCCCTGAAGTAACCGTAATATTCCCACTTGCTGTTATTTCTTTACCAACTGCCCTAAGTACGGTCCCCTCTGCTTCAGCATCAATACCATTTCCTGTAGCCTGCAAAACATTACCTATTAGACTTAGGTCATCACGAATACTACTTTTTATGTAGTTAGATGGGGTTGAACCAATTGCAGCTGTTATTGTTCCAATTGATACGATGACAGATCCTACTAATGCTTTTGACTCTCCTCCCAATTCAACCACCAACCTGCTAAAAGGAACCTTTATCGTAGTATTATGAATGAAGGTCTGATTATGTGCCTATTAGTATAGTTTTAATTTAAAATATCCTCTCTAAACGGGAATAAAAAAATCGGTAACGACATATTGTCGTCACCGATTTTACTATAAAACTTTTATTCAATTACTCTAAACCAAGGTCAGTTAAAACATCATCTAAAGTTTTACCTTTATATTTCTTAACTGGCTTTCCTGCATTGTCATCCCATGGATTTTGCATAGAGTAGTTATCAATTACAAACTGCATATCCTTCTCATCAACTACGCCATCATAGTTAATATCCGCATCGCGCTTATTAGTTCCCCAATAAGTTTCGATGTAAAGAGCATCTTTCACGTCGATAACATTGTTTTTATCTACATCGCCACCAGGGATATAGCTATAATCAACTGGTTTAGATCCTGCTGTCACTTTTCCGTCTTCTTTCAATCCAACAGTAAAATCCTTCTTGAATGTGAAATGTCCCGGTACGTCAATTGATAATGTAAATGGTTTATCTGTAATTGGTAATCTAGTTGTGAAACCTTGTGGAGCAGTTACACTATAACCTAAAGGATCAGATACTCCATATTCTTTACCATCTGAATCTTTTACACTAATTTTTGAACCAGCTTTATTATAGTCAATCTTCGTATTCATTACTGCGTTCCCTAAGTTATCAAATCCTGAAGCTAATCCTTCTGCTTGAACCGCGCCTCTCATTAGAGAATAAGTAGGAGTCACATAGAAATAAGGTTGAATGCCTTGAGTTGTTACTGTACTATTATCAACATTTGTATAAACAGCTTTAAAGAATCTAGATGTACCAGTTGGATCCTCTAACTGCATTGCTCCTTTGTAGTATTGGTCTTTTGCTTTGAAAGTCACGTCTACTAAAGAAGTATCTCCAGCAATCCCCGTTGTTGCTAAGTCACCAGTTGCTGTTGCTGTAATCGTCATTATATTGTAAGTTTTATTAAAAGTTGTATTTGTATATTTAACATCTAATTTTCCATCATATGTTCCATGTGGCTTTACATTCGTAACGTCTAAGAACTTAGCTGGATATAAGAATGAGTATTCAGCTTTTTTAACTGGCGTTGCTATATTTTTAGTTGAGAATGTTACTGTTGTAGAATCTCCCATGTTGATTCGTTGTTTATCAGAAATTGCTGTAGTATAAGCAGTTCCTTTTTTAATAAAGTATACGTCTTTAAAGCTTCCATAATTTTCTACAGTTGATTTATCTCTGTCATAGAAATCGTACTCGGTAATTGGTAAAGTATTTGGACCAGCTGTAGCCAATGGTATAGCAGAATTGAAGTTTCCATTTTCGTCTACTGGAATATTAATTTCAGCGGAGTTATTTGGATTATAATAATACATTTTATTTTCGCCTTGTGAAGCAGTAATGCCAGCTGCTTGCATTTCAGCAATATTTTTATCAAATGCATTACCTGATACTGTAACAGTTTTATCAGATGCATTAGCAGTTTCTACAATTTGACCAGCTTCATAGTTCATCGTAACTTTAGGCTCTTTTTCACCATAGAAAATTGGAGCGTCTTTAGTGAAGGTTTCACCATTATCATTTGTACCAACCATTCTAATTTTCCATAGACCTGGTGTAACTTCATCAAAACCAAATCCAACAGGGTTGTCTGGATCTCCTGTTAAAGGACTATATTGCCCATTGTTTAACACACCTCTGAAATAATACTCAGTATTCTCATCTGCACCCATTCCATCTGCTGTACCAAGATAACCGATTTCTTCGTTTGTTTTTGGATCAACTAAGAAGAAATCAAATGTACGCATATGAGAATTTAGTTTAAAGTTAACGCCAACTGACCATTTTGTTGCATTACTTCCTGCTTCATATGGTAATGTAAAGGCTGCTGGATTACCAGTAACATAGTCAATTCCCTCTTTTACTGTATGAATAGCAAACGGAATTTTATATGTTTCATTAGGATTTGTTTGATTTGTATAGACTACATAACCTTCATATGTTCCAAGCTTCGCAGTTTTAGGAACATTAATTGTAGCATCCATATTCGTACTGCTATATCGTTTTACTTTGACAGATGATTTCACATCTAATGTAACACCGTTTGCAGCAGCATCTTGATCCGCTCTAGAATCATTAGTGAATCGTGCATCCAATGTTTGGAATTGAACCTTTACATCAAATGTTTTATCTTCAGAGCTCTTATTAAATATCGTCATTGAACGTGAATCTGAAAAATCCGTGCCTTCAACAGCTTGTTCGCCAAAGCTTAATGCACCAGTAATATTTTTAATTGTTTTGATTCCTTTACTAGCAAGCGTAATTGAATCATCAGTATTTTTAGCATTACTACTTAACGTTTTTGTCTGATCTTTCACTTGAATTTCTGTTTGTGCATGAACAGCTTTGTATGGATTTACAAGGCCTGCCCCTACTTCGTAAACACTATATTTATCATTTAACGGATCAGCTGAATTCATAAGAGATGCCTTAATATCTGCTGGTGTCATGTCTTGGTGAGCTTGTTTTAATAGTGCTGCTACTCCTGAAACGTTAGGTGTTGCCATCGATGTACCAGATAAGCGTTCATAAGCATATTTATAATCAGGTAATGGATTTCCATTATCATCTTTATGCATATATGAAGGTACAGTTGAGAATACAGAAACACCTGGTGCTGTTACTTCTGGTTTAATATCATATAGCACACGTGATGGACCTCTAGAGCTAAAATCTGCTAATTTATTACCTGTCGTTACAGTTTGGCTCATATCACCAAATGTAAAATCCAATGTCTTACCTTTATTGGCTTCATTTAAAGGTATTTTTATACTAATATTCATACCTTGTGCGCTATTTATTAAAAAGGTTGGTATATACCCATATACGTTACCTAAGAAAACATCTTGCAATGTATCTCCAGAAGTATTAATTAAAACTACAGCCTTAGCTCCATGTGATTTAGCTCTTTTAACAATTTCTTCTATACCTAGAGTACCTCGTTGAGCAAGTACAATCTTTCCAGTAACATCGACTGGTATTGTATAATTTCCATTTGCATCTCTTTTATAATAGGCAGTTTCCGCCCCAGTACCAACATTAACTATTTGATATGTTTTTCCTTGGAAATCTGCTATATTATCAGAAAGACCTTGAGCAGCCAATTTCAGATTAGCTGGCAAATCTCCAGTTGTTGATTTTGCTGTCGCTGTATAATTTGGAATCGTTGCTGAAGTATCACTTGCTCCAACTGTTATTGCCAAAGGAGCATTACCAGGTGCACCTAGTGAGTACATCTTGTTTCCAGAATTTCCCGCTGCAACTACTGCTGTTACCCCAGAAAGTACGGCATTATTTACTGCAATCGCTGTAGGAAATAATGGATCGTTGTAGTTTGCTCCAAGTGACATACTGATGATGTCCATACCATCTGTAACAGCTCTATCAATACCAGCTAAAATCGCTGAAGTTGAACCAGATCCATATGCCCCTAAAACACGGTAAGCATAAATATCAGCGTCAGGAGCAACTCCTGTTACCGAGTAATCTGCGTTGTTTTTACCTTGACCAGCAATAATTCCTGCTACATGCGTTCCATGCTCAGTATAATAAGGCTCGCCATTCGTTTCAGGCATTCCGGACTTTTTCCAATCTGCATATGTTGTCTCCATTGGATCATTGTCATTATCGACGAAATCGTAACCGCCTTTAAAAGCGCCTTTTAAATCTGGGTGATTGTAGTCAATCCCAGTATCAAGAATACCAATTTTTACACCTTTCCCTGTATATCCTTCTTGATGAAGTTTTTCTATTCCAGGGAATGTTACCATGTTATGAGTTGGACCTTGTTGATCAGAACTTTCTACTTTAGTAGTTGGATCATCCAATTGAACTTGTAAATCACTCCATACTGCTTGAACAGCGTTCGATTTTAGTAATGATTTTACTTTATTAGCAGGGAGTGTCATTGATACTCCATTAAATGCCTTTTTATATGAACGTTTAATTTTGTATGGGTTTTTCTTTTCTTTTAACTCTTTACTAAAAATTCCCTTTAAATCTTTATCAAATGTTTCGTGTGAAGCGTCTACTTTTGCTTGTGCATCTGCTTCAGAAACAGTTGTTCCTTGAGTTTGTGCTACCATTACAGCTGTTTGTGCAGGCTTGTCCTTAAATTCAACAATGACAGAAGTTGGCGCATCACTTGTTAAATCTAAATCTGGAGAAACTTGAAGTCCTTCTTTGTCACTAATTTTTAATTGTTTAATCGCCTCGCGTTGAGCTGGTGTTAGTGCTGATAAAACTTGTTCCACCTTCGATACTTGTTGTGCATGAACATTGTGTGTAATTGAAATCGGATTAAACACGCTAGTTACAAGACCTGTTGATATTGCCAAGGTCGTAACATTTTTCTTCATTTTCTTTTTCATCCCCATCTTCCTCTCTCTCTTGATAGTTTCATTATAGTGAGATTTGACAGGATTTTATTTTTCATAAATTTTATCAAACACAAATTTTTTTATAATTCGAATATTTTCTACAAAAAAAGATAAAAAAGTGGCGGAAATTCAAATAAAAAAAGCAAACGATCAATACTACACTAAACTGTTTGCTTTTTTCTGTAAGACATATTTATTAAAATTAGTTTTTGAGGTTCGGTATTACATGTCCGATTTAGCCCTTTTACAACATTTTCATCATTTTGATCCACAACTTTAATCGCTAATTGAATATTAGACTCCCCATTTCTACGACCTAAAGAACTTGCTAATTTCTCTATTACTGTCATTCATATTTCCACCTTTTTATTTGACCTAACTCTTTTATCAGTCTAAACATTGCAAAACACACACATCCTTTATACTTATTTAAGTCCTTTGTTTTTTCTTATCCAAATACATAATTTTCCTTAGAGAAACCATCCTATTGTGAGGAGGTGGTTTTATGTCTGAACCATTACAACCAGGGAATAAGAAACTTCCTGATTTTAATGAATTAAACGATCGGATTATTGCTGAGCATGGTACAACAGGACCGTCTTTAGTAATTAAAACAAATTTGGATCCTAAAGATTCTACTGTAGATAATCCTTATTATCGTAATGAAACACATACACCTAAAAAACCATTTAAAAATTATTTTGAAGAGTAATAGAAAAATGAGTCCGGTTTGATACACCGGCTCATTTTTTTACCCAAAATAGTCACTTGAATGAATTTAACTCCTACGTACATACTAAGAAATATATGGCAATTTCTTTAAGGAAAATGTTTATACTTTTCAATGTACTAGGAGGAATAGGATTTTGAGTCCAACAAAAAGTATGCTATCGGTTTTTGCCTTAGGTGGAATTAATGAAATTGGAAAAAATATGTATGCTATTCAATACTTAAAAGAAATTATTCTAATAGACTGTGGTTCGAAGTTTCCAGACGAGAGTTTATTAGGCGTTGACTTGATCATTCCAGATATTACTTATCTAAAAGAAAATCAAGAAAAGATTAAAGGTTTATTTGTTACGCATGGCCATGAAGACCATATTGGTGGAATTCCGTATCTTTTGAAACAATTGAATATTCCAGTCTATGCAACGAGATTAACGCTTGGATTAATTGAGCTTAAATTAACAGAGCATGGATTATTAGGAGAAACTGAACTAATTTTAATAGATTCTGATTCAGTTATTAAATTTGAACATTTTTCGATTTCATTTTTTAAAACAAATCATAGTATCCCTGATTGCTTAGGCATCGTATTCGAAACGCCTGAAGGAACTGTAGTACATACTGGAGATTTTAAATTTGATTTAACACCTGTTAACAATCAATATCCGGATATTCATAAAATGGCCGAAATAGGTAGTAAAGGTGTTTTATTACTTTTATCAGAAAGTACGAACGCTGAACGGCCAGGTTCAACACCATCGGAACGGATAGTTGGAGAGCATATAGTAGATGCTTTTATGAAGGCAAAACAAAGAGTGATTATTTCAACTTTTGCTTCGAATGTACATCGTGTGCAACAAATTGTTGATGCTTCAATTATCACTAATCGAAAATTAGCCTTACTAGGTAGAAGCATGGTAAATGTAGTTCAAGTTGCGATGGAGCAAGGATACTTATCAATCCCTGAAGGTATGTTGATTGATAAAGATGAAATTAATAATTTCGCACCAGAAGCAATTACAATTTTATGCACAGGTAGTCAAGGTGAACCCCTTGCAGCACTTGCTCGTCTAGCTAGTTCTAGCTTTAGAGGCGTTGACATTTATCCAGGTGATACTGTGATTTTAGCTGCTTCACCAATTCCTGGTAATGAGCGCGGCGTTTCTAAAATTATCGATAATTTTTACAATCTCGGAGCAAATGTTATTTATGGTTCAGGAAGCTCGACCGGGATGCATGTTTCTGGTCATGCTTATCAAGAGGAACTTAAGCTCATGCTTACTTTAATGAAGCCAAAATATTTTATTCCGATTCATGGTGAGTATAGAATGCTTCATCATCATCGTTCTCTTGCTGAATCTGTTGGTGTCAAACGAAATAATATTTTTATTATTAAAAACGGTGATGTTGTCGATATTCTACAATCAGAAGCGATTCAAAGCCGAAGAGTTCCAGCAGGAAATATATATGTAGATGGAATGGGCATAGGAGATGTCGGTAACATTGTCCTTAGAGATCGAAAACAACTTGCTGAAGATGGAATGCTTGTAATCGTCATCACCATTAGCAAAACGGAAAAGAAGATTATCTCTGGACCTGATACAATATCAAGAGGATTTGTCTATGCGCGTGACTCTGAAAGTTTACTGAAGGAAGTAAACCAATTAGTTATATCTTCAGTAAATGAATTACTTGATGAAAACAAGCTCCAATGGGGAGTTATGAAGCAAAATATTAAGAAGTCTCTAGGACAATTTTTATTTACAAAAACGAAGAGAAAACCAATGATTTTACCAATAATCATTGAAATATAAAAAACAAAAAACTCCCTATTCAAACTAATTAGGGAGTTTTTACTTTGAATGATTTTCTTTAATTTTAAAAATTAAATCCACTAAAGAACTGTTTTCTTGTTCAAAATAGGTTTGCATTGGACATGAACTATTTTCTAACCGGTTTAGTACGAAAGGAATTGTAAAAGTTTCAATTTTTAATTCATCATTTACCTCATCCCAAAAAAGAGGGGTTGCAACGGTTGGTTTTTCCTTTCCTCTTGTAGAGTATGGGCAAATAATTGTTTTTCCTTTTGCGTGCTGTATATAGTCAATATAAAGACGATTGCCTCGATTTTTCTTTAAACGTTCAATCGTAAAATCATCTGGAAATTTTTCAATTAAATAATGTGCAATAAAAGATGTAAAGACTCTTGTTTCATCATAGGTAAGAGAATCTTCTTTTATTGGAATATGGATTTGAATACCTTTACTTCCAGATACTTTTGGGTAGCTCTTTATTTGAAAAGAATCAAAGATTAATTTCATTTCCAACGCGGCTTTTATAGCTAAAGGAAATGCATCTGCATTAGGTGGATCCAAATCAAATACTATTTCAATCGGATTGTTTGCTTCATATGTTTGAAAAGGGATATGGTATTCGATAGCTAATTGATTTCCTAACCATAGCAATGTTGATACATCATTACAGATAATAAAATTATTCCCCTCATGCTCTTCAGTTTTAATAAAACTCGGAGCATAATCTGGACGGTTCTTTTGAAAAAAAGATTCACCGTCTATTCCATTCGGAAAACGAATTGTTGTTAATAAACGATTTTTTAAAAATGGAAGCATATATGTGGATATTTGAGCTAAATACGAAACAAAGCTCTCTTTATTTATATATGGATCTTTCCATATTACTTTTTCAGGACTGGTAAGTGTTAATTCTTCCTCCAAATTAAGATTACCCAATAGTAAACCATCCAAAGTACATTCATTCCATGCATGCTTTAATTGAAATGATATAAATTTTGCATTTGTTATTTGGTTGTTCTCTATACTTTGAAACTCAAGTTCAACACAGATCCCAGGATCAACAAATTTTATATTACCCTTTTTGGTTTTTTTATTTGCTTCGATTGCTTTAATCAAAATTCCCTTCTCTTCCCCGCTAAGTCCATTTGAGAAGAACCCCATTTGCAAAATATCATTTTCTTTTTTAAGGCCCACTAAAAAGGTCTCCTCTTTTAAATTGAAACCTAAAATAAAGAAAAAGCCTGTATAGTTTTTATTCCGTTTTTGAAAAAAGTAATGATTCATATCTTACTTCCCCTAATCTGTAAGAGTGCATTCTTTAGGATCTTTTTCGATAAAAGCTTGGATACTTGGTTGTCTTAATGAATGACCTTCAGTCCATTCAATAAATTGAACTTTAACAGTTAACAATGGTTGAATCCATTGTATTTCCTTTATTCTTTTTGGTTGGCTGCTGAATGGATTGTTTTCTATTTTTATCGTATTAATGACTGTAGTAAGGTCTTTCCATTCTGATTTCGTTAATTTCCCTGTTCCTACATGTCCAATAAACACGAGTTCACTATTTTCGTCATATAGTCCTACTAAAATAGAATTAACAATACCAGAGCGATACGTTACCCCACCGATTACTGCAATAACGTCCTTATAATTTTTTATTTTTTGCCACGCATTGTGCTTTCCATTGATCAAGTATTTACTATTTAAATTCTTACATACGATACCTTCTAAATTATGTTGTTTCGCAACTTCAAATAAGGCAACCCCATCAGTATTATTTGGAACTAACTGAATTTGTTTATTAGGTTGGATCGCTTCTAATAATATATTTTGTCTCTGCTCAAGAGATAATTGCGTAACCCATTCTCCATTGTAAAAAAGAATATCAAAAATCATATAAAAAATAGGTACAGCTCCTATAGCTGAATCAATCCGATCCATGCGTCTAATTCCATCTCTTCGCATTACCTCATGAAACGATGGATTGCCATTTTGATCGAGTGCGATGACCTCTCCATCTAAAATGATTGATTGAGCAGTACAATAGGATTTTATATCCGTTAGCTCTGGAAAAATAGTTGTACGATCATTTAATTTGCGGTTAAATAATTTAACTTCTTTCCCATCAAAATAAGTTAGAATTCTAACACCGTCCCATTTTATTTGCGAAATCCACTCAGGACCATTTGGTACAATATCTGAAGAAATAGGCTCAAAAGGAAAAATTGGATTTAGCTCCATTACTGCCTCCTATTTAACTCGTTGCTTTTTTAGGCGCTTTTGTTTTAGGCTTTTTCGGAGGTGTTGCTTGTCCTTTTGTTCGATCAATACTCGCTTGTAATGCAGACATTAAATCAACAACATTTTTTTGCTCTGCTGGTTTCTCCTGCCCTGTCGCGATATAATCATTTTTATTAACTTTTTCCGAAATTAATTGTTCTAAAGCTGTACGATATGTATCGGTATAGTTTTCTGGATTAAACTCTGTTGTTAATTGTTCAACTAGCATCATGCCAGCCTGTAATTCACGCTCCGCCAATCCAGCCTTTTCAGGAACACCACCTGGAAGATTTTCAATTGCTCTAATCTCATCTGGAAAATGTAATGTTTCAAGAATAATCGCGTTTTTATATGGCCGAATAGCAGCTAAATGCTGTTTGCTACGAATTGTAATTTTAGCGAGACCGATTTTCTTACTTTTCTTCAATATTTCCGAAAGTAAAGCATAAGCCTTTGTACCACCAGAATCTGGACCAATATAATATGTTCGATCAAAATACACCGGATCAATTTCTGAAAGTTTGACGAAATCAATAATTGATACAGTTTTTAGTTCAAATTCTTCTTTTAATTTATTCATTTCCTCTTCTGTTATTTCCACAACTCTACCATTTGGTGTTTCAAAGACTTTAATAATTTCTTCAGGAGTAACTTCATCGTCACAACTAGCAACTTTTTTATAGGAAATCGGTGTTTTACAATCCTTATGATATTGACGAAACTTTATATCCTTATCCTCAACTGCTGAAAACAACTTTACTGGGATCGTAACTAATCCCATGCTGATTGTACCTTTCCAAACTGTATGCATATCTTCACTACCTTTTTTATTTTTATGATTAGCTTTTGTTAAATGAAAGGGTTTAATTCAATATGCTTTTCTAGTTATCTCCATCAGAATAAAAAACACCTTTAAAAGAAGACTAAAAAAGTTCATCAACATATAAGTCTTAAATGGAGGATCTTATGAATAAATCAAATGATCTACAAAAAATGAATAAGGAATTTCATTATATGCCTATTACATCTATATCAAGTGGAAATGGGTTAGAATTAGCGAATGATTTATACTATGAAACAAATCAAATTGTGAATTTTTGCTTTTTCGGTAATCCTAATTTATCAAGTGAGTGGGTATTAATTGATGCCGGTATGCCAAAATCATTTGATCATATTATGGATTTAGCTGAAAAACGATTTGGTGAAAAACACAAATTAAAAGCAATCATACTTACTCATGGACATTTTGATCATATCGGGGCAATCTTTGACTTAATAAAAGAATTCCATATCCCCGTCTATGCGCATGAAAAAGAATTACCATATTTAACAGGTGAAAAGAATTACCCTGAACCAGATGGAACAGTTGAAGGTGGATTAATTGCAAAGTTATCTCCATTGTTTCCAAACGAAGGAATTAATTTAGGAGAATATATTCATGTGCTCCCATCAGATGGTTCTGTACCTGAAATGCAAAATTGGCAATGGATTCACACGCCGGGTCATTCACCTGGACATATTTCACTTTTTAGAGAAGATGATCAATTACTAATTGCTGGAGACGCCTTTGTTAATGTTAAACAAGACTCTATTTACAGCGTTCTAACTCAACAAAGAGAAATAAATGGTCCTCCTAGATATTTAACGACAGATTGGACCGCTGCTTTAATTCCGTAAAAAAACTGCAGGCTCTACATCCTAAAAGAGCAATAACAGGTCACGGCTTTCCATTCCTAGAAGACGATTTAAATGAACAATTAGATTACTTAGTTAAAAACTTCAACACAATCGCCAAACCTGATTATGGACGATATGTTTAAAAATAGATTGTTGCAAAGAGGTAAAAATAAAACTCCCTACTTTTGTAAGGAGTTTTTTAAATTTAATTTACTAAATCATATAAACCAGCTATGTTCATTTTGCATATCAGGAAATTCTGGATCAGGAAAACCTTTCGGAGGTTCATTTACGTTTAAACTCCTCATCAAGGAGCTAGTTTGTCCGGTTTTACCGCCCCGTTGTTACAATATTTTTAAAATTCAATTCAAAATTCTTCTATTATTTAGATGTGTTTTAATTGGATTTAGCGGTATCTGTATTTTGGTTTGGCTTAATATATTTGATGGACAAAATAAGTCCAAGTATTGCTAAGATAATGGAAAGATACAACATATAATTGTCTGGTTTACTCATCAAATAGGCAAAAACAGGAGGTCCTGCAGCTACTCCCACAAACCGTAAAGAACTATAAAGAGAAGTAATAGTCCCTCTTTGTTCCTTCTCAATCCCCTCAGTTATTAATGCATCTAAGCTTGGTAAAGACATTCCGATTCCAATTCCACTTATCAATAAACTCGTGATAATCATATAAATATCTTTATTGATAATCGGTATGACAAAAGAAATACTTATTAAGATAAAGCCGATAACAATGCATTTTTTCATGGCACCTTTTTGATTTCCAATCTTTTTACCTGTCTTATAAGATGTGTAGGATAAAGCAGCGAGTGGAATCGCTAACACACAACCTTTCCATATTCCAATTATGTGATAGCGCTTTTCTAATATTTTTGATAAATAAAAAAGCATACCAAATAAAATGAACATGATAATGGCGCCTAATATGAATATGGTATAAAGCCATTTGCCATTATTTCGAAATATTTTCCGAATTGATCTGATAAACAGTTTAAACTTTTCCTTTCTTTTATCTTTTCTTTTTGATCTCATCGGTTGTTTTGGAGGTTTTACAAAAACTAAAATTAAAATAATTGATAGTAAACAAAGGAACGGTATTGATAAAAATGGTAAATACCAAACAATCGCTGCTAATGCTGAGCCAAGTATTGGACTTAGTACTTTTCCAAAAGTATTCGATGTCTCAACTAAGCCTAATCCTTTACTAACCTCATTTTCATCCTTAAACATATCTCCCACACACGGAATAACAACAGGCATTGCCCCAGCAGAACCAATCCCCTGAATGATTCTCCCAACAATTAACCACGCGTAAGGATTTTCTAATTTCCAACAAACAAAGCCGGCTAAGGCTCCTCCAATTCCCGCAATAATTAAACTTGGAATGATTACTTTTTTCCTTCCATATAAATCAGACAAATAACCTGCTATAGGAATAAGAATGATTGCAAAAACTGAATAAACCGTAATAATCATTGAAACTTTAAGGCCAGATATATTTAATTGTTGTTCTAATTTTGGAAGTACGGGAATCAACATTGAATTACCTAAAGTCATTACAAGAGGTACTGTAGATAGCGCCCATAAACTCCGCTTTTGTTTTTTATCCATATAACCTCCGCGTTTTGTGTAACTAAAAACAATCACAATCCTTATATTTCCCAAGTATCGTTGTTGGTTGAATTGTAATTTTTACTAATTAAGCAAATTGGGGGCAAAATGAAGAATATACCATTTTCGAAAGGATGAGTCTTTATGACTACTTTAGAGAATTCAACTAATTATTTAAATTTATGGTCTGGAATTTTATTTGGCCTAGGATTGGTGGCATTTTTTGACGAAGTAGTTTTTCATCAACTTCTTCATTGGCATCATTTTTACGATAAGTCTACAACAAGTTTAGGGCTTATCTCTGATGGGCTTTTTCATGCTTTTAGTTGGTTCGCAACGATTGGCTCCTTATTTATGTTTGCAAATTTAAGGAGAAAAAAATCACTTTATATTAAAAGATGGATTGGCGGAGTTTTACTCGGAGCAGGTTTGTTTCAACTTTATGATGGAACTGTTCAACATAAATGGTTGAAGCTTCATCAAATTAGATATAACGTCGATATTATGCCCTATGATGTAACTTGGAATATTACTGCTTCTATTATGACATTAATAGGTTGCATTCTAATTTTTAAAACTCAAAATAAAGGTGATCAATTTGAGGGATAATTTTATAAATTACTTCAATTCGTTTGATCTATTCATTATTTTATTCATTTTACTTTTAATTATCGGATATTTGGTTGCTGCGATAAATCATAAAAAAAAGCCATGGCCAAAATCACGCTCTATATTATGGGTAACTGGTTTTGTTTGTATATTAGTTTCCGTTGTTGGACCAATTGCAAAACTAAGTCACCATCTTTTTGTTTTTCATATGATTATGCATTTGTTACTAGGAATGCTCGCTCCATTTTTCATCGCTTTATCTAGACCGATTACATTATTATTAACATCATTAAAAACTCAACATGCAAGGCGTGTGACACGTCTTTTAAAATGTGCTCCTGTTCGACTTTTAACTCATCCTATTACCACAATCCTTATAAATATTGGAGGACTTTGGGTATTGTATACCACCACAGTATTTAACTTAATTCATGAGAATATCTTTTTGTTAATTGTAGTACATATCCATTTGTTTTTTGCTGGGTATTTCTTTACAATTTCAATCATTGCAATTGAACCGATCTCACATAAATACAGTTTTTTGTTTCGCTCATCAATTATGATACTTGCATTAGCAGGTCATGATATTTTATCGAAGTTTCTTTTTTCAAATCCATTAGACAGTTTCAGTTTTAATGATGTTCAAAATGGTGCGGTCTTAATGTATTATGGAGGGGACTTTGTTGATTTATTATTGATTACCGTGCTTTGTTATTTCTGGTATAATTCTACAACTCTTAAGAAGCCTAGAACAATTTAATGGACTTTTTTGCCACATATATTCCTCCTAAAGATGCACAAAATATTATTGCATAAAGAAGGAGGGTTAAAGATGAATAAAATTTGTCTTACATTATGCACAGTTTCATTATCATTTATCATTTCAGCCAATGTTCATGCTGCTTCAACAGGACCTGATGCTACTCAATTAGAACCAAGCTATGATCATAACGGTAAACATATCAAAAGAGATTTTAACAATAATTTTAATGATCCAAACCATGTTGTAAATAATACAAAAAATACGGTAAAAGAAGGCTATTATGACACGAAGAATACCGTTAAAGAAGGATATTATAATACAAAAAATAATATAAAAAATACATCAAATGACATGTTAACTAACAATAATGGAGTAAATAATCCAGTTAGTAATGATGGGAATTATTATCGACGAAATGTAAATGTAACGCCTACATCTAACACATTAAATACTACAGACAATACAAATAATAATCATTTCAATTATGGCTGGCTTGGACTACTTGGATTATTAGGATTTGCGGGTCTAAGAAAAAAGGAACGAGTTGAATAAAGGATTTTGTTTACACAATAAAACCTTATTGGGGTATCCAATAAGGTTTTATTGTTTGACGATGTTTTTATTACGAATTACTTCTTTATAAAAACTGATTTTTTGCTCTAACATTTTATTCGTATCTTCTAATGTTTTTAGCTGATGTTCAATAGACTGCTTATGCTCGACTAAAAGATCTAATCTAGCTAATGATGTATGCTCACCTTCTGTATATAGATGTGCATACTCCTTAATCTTATTAACTGGCATTTGTGTTTCTTTTAGCTTTAGGACAAATCTTAACCACTGAATGTGTGATTCAGAATAAAGCCTTTCACCATTTTCATTTCGATCAGGAAGAATGATCTGTTCTTTTTCATAATAACGTAATGTATGTGTGCTTATCCCTAACATCTGAGCGACTTCACCAATTGAATACATAAGACCTCCAGTTTGAGTCAAAAATAAAAACTGTTTGACTTAGAGTTTACTCTAACCAGTATAATAAATCCGTAACTGATACACAATTAATTTAATTTTAGTATAAACCAAATTATCGGGAGGAATTTAGATGAAAAAATATACTGTCATTACAGGTGCTAGTTCAGGAATTGGTTATGAATCAGCTCTTGCGTTTGCCGCACGTGGAAAAAACCTAATTATTGTTGCTCGTAGAACGGAAGAACTTGAAAAATTAAAATCAGATATCGCTAAATTGAATTCAGATCTTGATGTGGTCATAAAAACGGCTGATTTATCTGTTGTTAAGAATGCTTTTAATTTATATGAAGGACTGAAAGAATATGATATTGAAACTTGGATTAATAATGCAGGTTTTGGTAATTTCGCTTCAGTTGGTGAGCAAAATTTAGAAAAGATTGAAACTATGCTTAACTTGAATATTGAAGCTTTAACGATTTTAACTTCACTATACGTACGCGATTATTCAACAGTCGAGGGTACACAAGTTATCAATGTTTCATCTGGTGGAGGGTATACAATTATTGGTAATGCCATCACATATTGTGCGACTAAATTCTATGTAAGTGCCTTTACAGAAGGGCTGGCTCATGAATTAAAAGAAAAAGGTGCAAAGATGCAAGCTAAAGTATTAGCACCAGCTGCAACTGAAACTGAATTCGCAAAAGTATCCTATGATTTAGAAGAAAACATTAAATTTGAAGGCGTTCTACCAAAATATCATACTGCAAAAGAAATGGCCGGTTTCATGTTGGAGCTTTATGACAGTGAAAAAGTGGTAGGAAAAGTCGATGGAATTACTTATGAATTCCAATTATTAGATCCACTTTACCCTTATGCAACAAGATTAGAAAGGCAGGATTAAGGGTAAGAAGAGTCTTTTAGAACCTTCTACTTAACCTTAAACACTGCATCCTAATTTTAATTTTCTAACACTAAATTTAAATGTGGATATTTAGTAGCCCTATATTCAGAAGGGCTACTTTTTATATATTTTTTAAATATACGACTAAAGTAATTCGAATCTTGAAAACCAATTCGTGTAGCAATTTCTTGCATAGTTAAATCAGTCATTTCTAAATAAAACATTGATTTTTCAATTCTTATTCTATTTAAAAAATCAATCACACTTGTGCCAATTTCTTTTTTGAATAAGTGACTGAAATGATATTTACTTACGCAACAATATTGAGCAATTTCTTCCAATGTAATACTAGTTTGATGATTTTCTCGTATATACTTAGTTGCTTTACGAATAACAGGAGTCATCTGATTATTAAATGAATTGGTTATTTGAATTGTTAGCCAGTAAGCATATTCGCAAACCTTTTTTACAAATTTATCATAGCGAATAATATGATATAATTCCTGGATCATTTGAGCATTTTTTGACATGATGAGTGTTGCATTCACGCCTGACTCTACTACAACCCTAGAAATTAACATAATTAAATCGACTACTTCAGTTTTAAATACGTCTTCATTTAATCGGCATGCATTTGCTACCTTTTCAAGGAAACTTTTTAATTGATCGACTACACCTACTTCATCACCTATTCGTACAAGTGCTAATAATTCAATGCGATCTTCAGTTGATAATGCTCTTAGTGTATTTTCTTCCACCGGTTTAATACCACTATGAAATATCAGTTTGTTCCCTTGAAAAAACCGACCTGACATTGACTTTCTAGCCTCTTCAAAAGAGTGGTATAACAAATAAGGATCACTATATTTTTTACCAATTCCAATTGAAACTGTAATCTGAACCCTATCCAATGAATTTTGAATTTCTTCTGCCATTCTATAGATCTTTTTATTGAACTCGATTTCACTATCTTCATCATCTAGCTCAATTAGAAGAGCAAGCACACCTTCTTCTACCCAGTTCCACAAATAAGAAACTCCGATCGTCTGATCAATTTGATTGATTAGTTTATGGCCAATTTCTTGTTTCCACTGCTTTGGGTTTTCTACTGCTAAATCAGGATAGCGATCAATCGAAATGACCATTACAATATTTGGATAAGTATTAATGCCACATCTTTTTTGAACCTCATCAAAAGTTCCTATATGGACGAGCGTACCAGAAAGTAACAAATTTGAAAAAGCTGATTGAGTAGCATCTCGATTCATCTTAATTTCTCCTTTTTAGCTTATGATTTTTCTTAGTTGAACGTTGGTAGTAAGGATCAAAATGATTGAGCCATAAAAAAAGAAGCTGTCGTACTCTTAGAGTATAACTGCTCCTTTAAAAATTTCATAATTCCATGACCCCTATTTTCTCTTCAACAAGTTCAACAATCTCTCCATTATGAATTTGATTACGAATTGTTTCAATATCATGATAAAAATAGCGATCTTCTTCAACTGCTGGAACTTGATTTCTAATTAACTGATATACACTTGCCGTTACCGGTGACGGTTTTAGTGTATCATGGAATTCTAGTGCTTGAGTGGCAACCATTAGTTCGATTGCTAAAATATGTTCAAGTTTTTTTGAAATCTGATAGGCTTTCCTAGCAGCGAAATAAGCAAAGCTAACAACATCCTCTTGATTTGCACATGTAGATGTATTATCAATCGTTGCCGGATGCGACAGAACCCTTATTTCATTAAGCAATCCAGCTGCGGTATATTGAGGAATCATATAACCGCTATTTAAACCAGGATTGACAACTAAGAAACTAGGAAGCTCACTTACATGATAATTTACTAATCGATCAATACGACGTTCTGTTATTTTTGCTAAGTTTGCCATACCTATACAAATCGTGTCTGCATCAATTCCCACATAGGAAGCATCAAAATTTCCACCCATTAATGCAAGACCGTCTTCTTCCTCCGGCCAAATAATCGGATTATCACTTGAAGACATCATTTCATTATGAATATTTTCCAATGCATTTTTTAAGACCTTCTTTACTGCCCCATGAACTTGCGGTATGCATCTAAGACTAAGTGCATCTTGTAATCGATAGTCTTTATATTGTTTGGCAATCTCGCTTCCATCTAGTATTTTTGAAACGATTCGAGCTGTCTTTGCTTGTTCCAAATGTTTTTTTACCGAGTGCAGTCGAGGATCTAAAGCTTTTATCGTTCCCTTCAATGCTTCTAGTGACATAGCACCAGTAACATCCGCTGTTTTAACGGCCTGAATTGCATTATATATCGAGAGTACAGTAAATGCTGTGGCTGATGTAGTACCGCTTAATAGTGCAAGACCTTCTTTACATTCGAAGGTTACTGGTTTTAGACCAGCCCGCTCCAACGCCTCATGGCCGCTTAATAACTCATCCTTATACCAAGCTTTTCCCTCGCCCATTAACACTAGCGCCATATGAGCCTCAGGCGATAAATATGCAACAGATCCATCGCCTGGAACAAATGGCAATATATCATGATTAAGTATGGCTGCAATTAGCTCTAACACTTCTATTCTAACGCCTGAATAACCTTGACCTATATTATTTAAAACCATTAATTGAATGGCTCTTACCACTTCTTTTTCAAGTGGTTCACCTACAGAAACAGCATGAGAACGGACAATATTTCGTTGAAGAGTATGAGCATCTTCCTTTGAAATCACTTCGGTTACATTGCTTCCAAATCCTGTAGTTACCCCATAAACCGCTCTTTCTTCTTCAAGGAACTTTTCAATTAGATTACGAGATTTATTGATTCTAAGATAATAGTTTTCTGTAAATGATACTTTTGCACCATATCTTGCAACAGCAATTACTTCATTAATTGATAACTCATGTTCTCCAAGAATAACCTCTTTAATATTTTTTGGATGCATGTCATCAAACACCTTCTTACTTTATATATCTTAAGTTTAGTGACTTGAAACTGATTGTTTATTTGATTCAACTAAATCGCCTTCAAGTAATGGATTACTAGCTTCATTTAATGAAAGTGATTTTGTTTCCGGAGCCCAGGCGATCGAAACAATTGTACCAATGAATAGAATAATAGACATTCCTATCATAGAAGGTGCCATTCCCATTGAACTAACACTTATCGGTAATAGGAATGTACCAACAGCTGAACCAATTCGACTAACTGCTGTTGTCAAGCCAACTCCGGTTCCGCGTACCTCGGTAGGAAATAGTTCAGCAGGATAAACTAATGTTAAATTAGAAGCTGCTGACATTACAAATGTAAAGATTGCAAACACAATAATAGCAATTGTATGTAGACCTGGAGGTAAGACTGTTAATGCGAATAATGAAATCGTTAAAATAATAAATGTATTAATTGTAAACCCTCTACGAGTTAACTTTTCAGTACACCATACACCAGCTAACGCTCCTACTAGAAGGAACAAGTTTAGAACCATATCAACACCAAATGTTTCTTCAAATCCCAATTTAGTTAAAATAGTTGGTAGGAATGTATAGATTGCGAAATATGGAACGACCTGACACATATAAAAAAGTGATCCGAATGTCGTACGTTTCCAAAGCTGCTTATTGAATAAATCTGTAACCTTGTATGCATGTTTAGAATTAGCATCCACTGATTCATCCATTACAGCATTTTCGCCAATATACTTTCTTACAATAGCACGTGCTTCTTCAACACGGCCCATCTTTAATAACCAACGTGGAGACTCTGGTGTTCCAAAACGTAAAAGCAAGACAACTAGACCAGGAATGGCTGCACTCACTAGCATCCAACGCCATGCGTCTGGGCCTGTTTTTTCTAAATAATAACCAACTAGATTTGAAGCTACATATCCAACAGTCCATAAAACGTTTAATGAAGATAATAACATACCTCTATACTTTCTAGGTGCAAACTCAGCTAGTAAAGTAGATCCTACGGCATAATCTCCTCCAAGTGCAACACCGATTAAAATCCTTAATGCAAAAAGTGTATATGGATCGTGAACAAAAAACTGTAAAGCAGATGCGATTGTAATTATAACAAAGTTTGCTAAATAGATTTTCTGCCTACCAATGCGATCTGATAATCCGCCAAGAAACAAACTACCGAAAAATAGCCCGATTAATGCAGAACTACCGATTAATCCTTCCCAAACAGAATTTAATTTCATCTGTGGACCTAGTAGCGAAAGTGCCATACCTATAATTCCTAAAGCATAGCCATCCGAAAAATTCGATCCAAAAGTAAGTGCCGTAATACGAATATGGAATTTATTAAGCGGTGCATCGTCCATCATAAATTTTTTTTCTTTCAAAAGAATACCCCCTTTTTTGATTTTTCAGATAATATAATTTGTAAAAAATAGTAAGTAATAAAATAACTACTTACTTAACATGCCTAAAGCGCTTTCAAATTTTTCAGTATTTTTAATAAATTATAAATATTACTTATCAAATTATCTCTGGATAAAGTTTCGGATTATTAGCACAATATTGCTGAAATATTTGGTCAGGAGATGATTTATTTTTCTTCAATAAAATAAGAGATAGCGTATTCGCTATCTCTTACTTTATAAAACGGTTTAATGAAAACATGCTCAAATTAAAAGCAGATTTCTGTTTTGTTACTAGGTCAGCAATTATCTCGCCTACAACGCTTGCAAACTTAAAGCCATGGCCTGAGAAACCTGTGGCAATGATTAGATTATTGTATTCTGGATGCTGGTCAATAATGAAGTGCTCGTCTGGAGTCATTGTATATAAGCATGTTTTCCCTTTTACTAATCTACCATTTGCAAGTGGCATATATTCGCTTAAGAAATTTCTCAGATCCGTTTCATCTTCAATGAACTCTCCAAATTCTCGATTAAATTGATCCGGGTCTACAATTTGCCCCCCATCATGTCGACCAATTTTTAGTCCGCTATTATGAATACTTGGAAAGCCGTAATAATGACGATCAATTAGATCAATCGTAAATGCTGGTAGCAAACTAGAATCATATAGTTGATGATCACAATCAAACCAAGCAACTGTTTTACGAGTAGGTTTTACAGGTATATCAATACCAGTCTTTTCAAGAATTTTACCAGACCAAGCACCTGCACATACTACAAGTTTATCTGCTGTGTATACAGCATTCTCTGTACGCACCATTGTCTTATGAGTATCTACTTCAATATCTATAACCGGCGAGTTTGTATGAAGACTATTTCCTTTCTCTATATATAGTTCTTTATACGCTCGAACACATTCTTCGCTAAAAAGTATTCCAGAAGTCGTTTCTAAACAACCTATAAATCCTTTCGGTAAACGGAATCCGGGCCACCTTGCATTGATCTCATTACTATCCATTATTTCAAGCGGCAACGAAAATTCTTTTGCACTATTTATTACTTCATTCGTAAAAGTCGATCCGGGTGCACCAGCACATAAAACGCCTGTTCTCGAGAATAAATGTTTTCCAGATAATTGTTCTAGTTCTTCCCATAACTTTTGTGCTCTCAATGCTAGTGGCACGTATTCTCTACTTTCTCCATATGCATGACGAATGATTCTAGTATCGCCATGATGGCTACCAAGGCTATGTGGTGGATCAAAAGAATCTATTAATATAATTTTCTGATTTCCTTTTGATAAATAGTATCCTGCTGCCATTCCCATAGAACCGGCTCCAACAATAATTACATCATAGTGATTATTCAATCATTTCACTCCTTACCCTGTTCATTCGTATGACATATTCTTTTTGTTTTTACAAATTACCTTCTTAATATTATCATTTTTTGTAAAACAAACTTTTTCAAAATAACAAAAAACCCGTTTATGATCATTCATAAACGGGTTTTATAGTTTTTATAGTTTTTCGTATGCTGCTTGGTATTTTTGAATATCACCAGCACCCATAAAAATTAATACACTATTTTTATGGTTTTGTAAATTGCTGATATTGTCATCAGTCAATAATTCAGCACCTGCAATTTTACAAGAAAGGTCTTCAATTGTTAAAGTACCTTTATCTTCTCGTGCAGAACCAAAAATATCACATAAGTAAACTTTATCTGCTTTTTCTAATGTACCAGCAAATTCATCTAAAAATTTACTTGTGCGTGTAAATGTATGCGGTTGGAACACTGCTACGATTTCACGGTCAGGATATTTTTGACGTGCTGCTTGAATCGTCGCTTGGATCTCAGTTGGATGATGAGCATAATCATCAATTAACATTTGATCTCCGAAGCGTTTTTCACTGAAACGACGCTTAACGCCACCGTATGTTAATAAACGAGCTTTAATAATATTAACATCGATTTCTTCATAATGGCAAAGCGCAATTACTGCTAAAGCATTTAAAATACTATGATCACCATATCCAGTAATATCAAAAGTAGCGTAATACGTATTACGGACGAATACATCAAATGTTGTACCATTTGTATGTTTTTCGATATTACGAGCTTGGAAATCATTGTCCTCGTTAAATCCATAATACATTACAGGCACTTTTGCATAAATTCGTTGAAGATGTTCGTCATCTCCACATGCAATAATACCTTTCTTTACTTGATCAGCCATTTGTTGGAAAGCATCGAATACATCATCTACACTCTTATAATAATCCGGATGATCAAAATCAATATTAGTCATGATGCAATAGTCTGGAAAGTATGAAAGGAAATGACGACGGTATTCACAAGCTTCAAACACGAAATACTCGCTGTCTTTTTCACCTTTACCAGTACCATCTCCAATTAAAAAAGAAGTTGGACGCGCACCAGAAACTACATGGGCTAATAAACCTGTCGTTGAGGTTTTACCATGTGCTCCAGTAATTGCTACGCTAGTAAATTTATTCATATATTCCCCTAGGAATTTATGATAGCGTGCCATCGGTATTCCTTTTTCAATAGCAGCTGCAATTTCTTCATGAGTATCAGGAAATGCATTACCTGCTATAACGAATTGGCCTTCTTGAATATTTGCTTTATCAAATGGTAAAATCGTAATATTTTTTTTTCGTAATTCATTTTCAGTGAAAAAGTGCTTTTCATAATCTGATCCCTGTACGGTCAAACCAGAATCATGTAAAATTTGTGCCAAAGCACTCATTCCAGTACCTTTAATCCCTACAAAATGGTAAACTGTCATATTAAAAGAACCTCCAAAATCGATCACTAATACAACGGCCTATCTCTTAGACAGTATATGTGTGAATAAAAGAAATGGCATCAATATTTTATAAATTTGATGCATTGTTACTTTGCCGAGTCTAGTTATTTTTTTAATGATAACTAACTTAAATTTTTACGCAATTAGTATTATATCACTTTAACTCCCATAGGACTATTTATTTTAAGTCGCACTATGAGGAAATAGATGGAAAAGTAAATACTTTAAGTCATCTGTTTATCTTAAAATACTATCAATCTTAAATTGATTTTTTTGTCCCTTTATAGTCTAGGGCGCATTTCTACTCTTTCTAATCGAGAATTTTCACGAAGCTTTCTTCCAGCTTTCGCTTGTTGTATACCATTTAACTCGACATTATCACCTGTAAAGCCTATATTAACTTTTAATAAACTTCCGCCTACACCATATAAATCTACTGGTACACCTTGTTTCTCAAAAGCTAAGATTCTTTCTACAGTAAATCCACCGCTTACTACAATTTGCACATGCTGATACCCTTCTTGATCTAGTGCATTTCGTAAAGCAAAAATTAACGGAGGATTTACACCCCTAGGGTCAAAACTTCCTAATAATTCAGGATTACAAATAAAATACTGATCAATCATTGTTTTTGATGTATCTACACGTACAGCCTTTAATTTGCTACCATATTCTCGTGCAACCTTTAAAGCGTCATTTATAACATCATTATTATAATCTACTAAGACAATTAAATCATCTTGTGGATAAACTTCTGTGTATGCACGGGCAGCCTCTACTACATCACCATTATACATTTGAATTAGTGCATGAGGCATTGTACCCATACCTTCATTGCCCCACCACTCATTCATTGCATGGGTTGCTTGTGCAGTTGCACCACCAATAAATGCAGCATAACCGTCACCTGCTTGGGTCGTGAAATGATCATCACGATCTCCCATGAAAATAACAGGCTTTTTAATGCCTGCGGATTTTGCAGAATGTTTTACATTGTATACATTTGTAGCAACAGAAGTACGTCTAGCTAAAATACCGTCAATAATTCCCTCTAAATAGCCAAAATCAGCATATTTACCTTTAATTGTTAAGACCGTTTCAAATGGTTCAATCATATCTCCATCCTTTAAAGAATGAACAATAAGATTTTCTGGATGATCTGCAAAAGTTTGTAAAATCGCAATTGCTTCATCCGTGCCACATAATACTGCACTTTCTCTTTGGAAAAATTGCATTGTTACTTCAGTATCTGGCTTCTTTTTTCGAATAATTTCTCTAGTTTTTAAAAAATATACAGCTGAAAACCAGCCCTCTCCGATTCTCTCATCAAATTTAAATGTTTGGTTCGTTAATCGGCTTATTTTACCTTGTAATTTTAAATCTAATTCTTTTTCCATGAATCTTCACCTGCTGAAAAGTATCGTTCTTTTTTTTCTAGTATGGGTTAAAAAAACTTTAACATTCGTTACTTAATTTTTATCGAATTTTTAATTTATCACTCAGAACGAAACTCCTCTAATGATGTAATCAGTACATCACGAGGTTTACTTCCATTTTGATTCGATACGATCCCGTGATCAAACATTAGGTCAATTAATCTAGCTGCACGGTTGTATCCAATTCGAAAACGTCTTTGTAACATTGAAACAGAAGCACCTTTTTGATCAATGACAAACTCCACTGCTTCTTGAAAAAGTTCATCATCAACATCCTGTGCATCCGCTTTTGCTACAAGTTCCTCTTGATTAAATAAGTAATTCGGTTTTTGTTGGTCTTTAACAATCTCTACAACATGTTCGATTTCATCATCCGAAACATAAACGCCTTGTAATCGAATTGCTTGAGATTTTCCATTATCTAAGAATAACATATCTCCTCGTCCAAGTAACTTTTCAGCTCCGCCAATATCAATAATTGTTCTAGAATCTACTTGTGAAGAGACTGTAAACGCAATCCGTGTCGGTATGTTTGATTTAATAATACCGGTAATGACATCAACTGAAGGTCTTTGTGTTGCAACTAATAAATGGATTCCGCATGCTCTCGCTTTTTGAGCAATACGACAAATATAAGTTTCTACATCCCCAGGAGATACCATCATTAAATCCGCTAATTCATCAATAATAATGACTAAGTATGGTAACTCGTCATTATAAGCACCTTTTTTCTTCGCTAAATCATTGAATCGCTTAATATCTCTTGCCCCAGCATGAGCAAATAAATCATAACGTCGATCCATCTCATCACATGCCCACTTTAAAGCAGCAGTCGCGGCTCTAGCGTCAGTAATGACCGGCGAAATAAGATGTGGAATATGATTGTACGGTGCAAGCTCAACCATCTTAGGATCGATTAATATTAATTTCACTTCATGAGGTTTCGCTTTATATAAAATGCTAACTAAAATCGAATTAATACATACACTCTTACCAGATCCTGTTGCCCCAGCAATTAACCCGTGTGGCATTTTTGAAATATCTGCATAGACAGGATCTCCACCTATATCCAGTCCAAGAGCAACAGTTAAAGGTGACTCGCTTTGCAAAAATTTATCCTGGCTAACTAATTCTCTTAAGTAAACAGGCTTACTTTCTTTATTTGGTACTTCTATGCCTATTGCACTTCGACCAGGAATCGGAGCTTCAATTCGAATATCTCTAGCTGCTAAGCTTAATTTAATATCATCTTGTAAGTTAGTTATCTTATTTACTTTCACGCCAGGCTCGGGCTGTACTTCGAAACGAGTTACTGTTGGACCTTGGGTTGCGGCAATTACTCTAGCTCCTACATTAAAATTATGTAATGTTTCTTGTAGTAGTTGCTTTTGATCTTCAACCCAATCCCCATCATTAAATTGTTCAATTGGGGGTTCAACTAATAAATCTAATTCTGGTAATTCATAAAGTACTGGTGGTTGTTCATCTAAACTTTGAGGCTCATCAGTCTGAACAATCTCATTTTTAGTCTCTATCGTTATATCCGTTTCTGTTATACTTTCTACAGTTTCAAGAACTGGCTGATCTTGAATTCCTTCAGGAGGATTTTCATATGTGATTGCTTCGGCAATTATTTCACTTGGTTGAACTTTTTCTGAAGATAAAATTTCACTTTGTTCAGATAAACTAGCATTCTCGATCAACTGTTCATTTTGTTTTATCTCAACTTCTTCATTTACCTTTTCTACTGTTGCAGCAGATTCATTTTGTAATTCACGAAGTTGTCTCATTATATTTGCTTTTCTTGATGCCTCTACATCACTTCTAAGCATCATTACATTAAAAGGAAAATGACGTTTTTTCTGACGTTTCTCCATTGGTTTAGGTTCAGATTCCTCTTTATCGGCTTCAATTTCAGTCTGTTCATTAGAATTTGCAACAGAATTTTGATTAATTTCAGCGGATTCTTCTACTTTGGATTCTACCGTAGAACTTTCATGCTGTACTACTTCTTCTTTAATCTCTTCTATAACACCATCTAGCTCGACTGTTAATTCCGATTCTACTTCATACTCTTCATTATTTTGAACGAGTTCAATCCCTTTGTCTTCGTTTTCATCTAATTGAACCAAAGTCTCAGCTTTGTGCTCATTCGACTCATTTTTTTCAATGATATCTTCAACATTTAGTTTAATATGAGCATGGTAATCGTTTTCTTTTTCTTCTTTAATGGAGACAAGATCTAATCTATAAATATTTACTTCATGTTGTACTTCTTCACTCTCAACTTCATCTTCCGCTTTAATTTTTAGGGTTTCAAGCTGTACTTCTTCATCCATCACTTTAGCTTCTGCTTCAATTTGATGGATTTCAAACTTTTCTTCTTCATCTTTCTCCTCAGCTTCTGCTTCAATTTGGTGAGCCTCAAGCTGTACAACTTCATTCTTCTCTTCAGCTTCTACTTGAAGAGCTTTAGGTTTTAAATCTTCATTCTTCTCTTTAACTTCAATTTCATGAGTTTCAAATTGTACTTCTTCAACATTCAACGTATCTTCTACATTTTGATAATATTTAGCTTGTAGCTCTTCATTCTCAATTTGAATAGCTTCAGTTTGAAGTTTTTCATTTTCTACTAGATTTAATCCTTCAATTATTTCTTGATTTTGATTGCCGAAACTTCCAATTTCGAAAGAGTTGGTTTCAACTTTTTCAAGTACATTATTAATTTGAGAAGCTTCAACTCTCATTTCTTCATTTGTTGAAGAAAGGATAGAATCAGTAGCATTTTCTTCTTTTATTGGAGGCTTTTGATAACCATAAATTGGTGAAATATATTCACTAGGTCGAAATGGTGTTTTTCTTTTTGGACGAAATACAATATCGACCTTTTCTTCTTTTTCTACTTTTGCTGGTTCTTCTTCACTTTTTGTGACTTGATTTTTTTCAAGTCGACTAGATAAATTACTTTTATCAAAATGATTATTTTGAAAAGTATTTCTAACAAAATTAGTACTCTGATTATATGTAGGTTTATATTCTTTATTTAAATTGTTTGGTGACTTCTGCCAAATATCAGCATTTTTTTCTTGTTTAATAACTGGTTCTTCAATTTTTGTTTCCTTTATCGGCTTTGGTGATGGTAATTCTTCATCTAATTCAATTGGAAATCTAAATTTTGGACGCTCTTGTAAAGCGTTTCTCTTTTTTTCGATAGAGTGTGATTGATATACTTTCTCCTCAACAGGCTTTTCTTCAAACCCTTCTTCAAACTCTTCTTCAATCTCATTAAGGCTATTCGCCTTAAAAAGGCTTTTTAACCATTTTTTCATTTTTCTCACTCTCTCTATTTCTTTTCATACCTTTTATTTTAACATGTGACATAATGACAAAAAACACATTATTATTACAAATTGCGCTAGTTCAATCATATTTCGATATCAAATATATAATTTAATCAAATTAATATTAAAATAATAATTCTTTTATTGAAAAACAGAAAAAATACTAGACCAATTCATGGCCTAGTATTTATACGAAAATATATATTATTTAGTTAAAAAAAGCTTTTCCAACTTCAGCATCAGCTTCAAGAACTAAGATTCCTTTTTCTTGTGGAGCATCAGGTAAATCAAGTTCACGTGCAGAGCAAATCATACCAAATGAATCCACTCCACGTAAATTAGCATCCTTAATGACTAATCCTGATGGCATTACTGCACCAACTTTTGCAACAACTACCTTTTGTCCTTGTTCAACATTCGGAGCACCACAAACAATTTGTAATGTATCTGTTCCAACGTCAACTTTGCAAATATTTAATTTATCAGCATTTGGATGTTTTTCTTTTTCGATTACATATCCAATAACGAATTTAGGTGAAAGGTCTAATACTAAAGTATCTTCAAACCCTTCTTTTGCAAGTAATTCATTAACCGAATTAACAATATGTTCGGTAATCGTAACGATACCATTTTCTTGAACATCTACATAAGTAGATGCATCAAACACATTAATAGCAACTGTTTCATTCGTAACTGCACTATATACGCGTGCTATATTCCCTTTTCGTTCAACTTTACGATCTTCTGATGGAATTTGTTTTAATGTAATTAATAGCGTATCGCCGATTCCTTCTTTGTTATAAAAAATATTCACTTATTTCTTCCTCTCTATTGCTTCTTTTGTTTCCCTAAAATAAATACTGGCATTAGCTTCTCATTTTCGTAAGCAAATGACAATGATGTAATTGGTATTTTCCCACTTGCAAAGAAACTCATATTCATTTGCGCCATTATATCATAACCTATGTTATTTCGAATGTCAGCAAGGATTAGTACATCTCCATGAGGAATTCCTACTAATAATTCACCTTTTACTTTTGATTGAATTTCTTTTATAAAAGTACTGTTTAGTACTCTACTCGCATCGTATCCATCATTTGTACGTACAAAATAAAAAGTATTTTCTGCAACAATATCTTCTTTTACTTGAACAGGCATTTTTCTTAAATTAAATAAAGCAATAGAATGAAGTTGCTCTTTTGTATAACCTGACTTTACTAATAATCTTTCATCGATAAGTTGATACGTTTTTTCTGAATCAATAGCATAGTAAATTCTAGTTTCTGCAGTATGCTCATCAGTTACAAATAAATTTCCTTCTTCCTTTTCAGTCGGAAACGATGTAGCTCGAATAACTGGACGAATTTGTTCTTCAAGAAATACAGTTTCAGAGTGCATTGCAGAAAGTGCTTCTTTTATATAATAAATTAATTCGTTAAATGCCTCTTCACCTTCAGCCTCAAACTTTGCTACTGCACTATTTAAAGAGACACTCATCCCTTTATTACTTTCAATCCCTTCAATTCGAAGGTCTTCTTTTTCACGATCATAGATAAAACGCCAATCTTCATTTCCAAGGCGATTTTCTATCATTTTTTTTAAGTCTAGTGTTGTTTTTTTAGCCAATTGTTTTACCTACCTTATTAGCCTCTTAATCCTTCAAGAAACTCTTCTACTTGTTCTTTTGTTTTACGATCCTTATTTACATAACGACCAATTTCTTCACCATTATTAAACGCTACAAAGCTTGGTATGCCAAATATATCTAGATTTTGGCATAACTCAATAAATTGGTCACGATCTACATAATAAAAGGTAAAATCTTTATTTTCATCAATTATTTCTTGGAAGAACATATCTAAAAATCTGCAATCTGGACACCAATCTGCTGAAAATTGGAAAACCACTTTTTCTCCTTGTTTCGCTTGTTCGAATTGTTCAACTGATGTAATTTTTTCCATTCTTTTTCCCTCGCTTATTCGTTTTCTTTTATTTTATCTTATTTTTATCGATATGCAAAAAGGACGACCTCAATTGTTTTCTTCTTTTCGTTTCTTGAATTCATATTGTCCAAATAGTAATTCACAAATATGTTCAAAGATTTCTGTCCTAGTAATTCGACCATTTGTAAATACCCCTACTGCCCCTTCTTTACTTCGTATATCTTTTTCATTCGTATATTGTTCCATTAATACTGAAAGCTCAGTTCCATTTCTTAGCTCATTAATAAATTCGCTAGGTAATAAAATTTTTGCTCCGCTTGCTAGTATTACCTCATTTTCATACACAAGTGCTCCCCAGTTACAAAGAAAAAGCCGATCGTTTTCTATAATGACTCCACCTTCTAATCCAATACCGATTTCCGACTCACCTGCGATTCTAGCATTATATGCTCTATTTATAGCACCTTGCATAGTTTCTTGATCAGTCAAAGGTTGATTCGAAACATTTGATGGAACATTTAGTCCCTCAACTTTATACTGATTAAAAACTTTTTTAACAGCTCCTACTTTTGTGGGATTTAAAGAACCAATAATTATTTTCATTGTCTTAACTCCATTCACCGCTCTTATGCTTTTTAGTTAAATATAATTTTAATATACAATAAAAAAGACACTTTCAAAATGAAAGCATCTTTACAATCTATTGAATCATTCAATTATTACCTCATTTTGGGCAAACATTTTTCTGCTATGATAGCATAGAAACATAAAACCCCTTCCAATCTTTATCTTTTGGCTACAAAAGTATCAATATATCGATAAATAGCATGGGCAACGCCATTTTCATCATTATTTAGAGTAGAAGTTGTACAAATTGATTTAATATCTTCTTTTGCATTCCCCATTGCAACACTATATCCAACTTTTTCAAGCATCGAAATATCATTATTACTGTCGCCAATAGCCATGGACTGTTCTAAAGAGCCACTCATTAAAAAAACTAACTTTTCTAATGCTAATCCTTTTGATGCAGAGCGATTCGTAATCTCAATATTATGCTCCGCTGATGAAACAACCATCAAATCAATACGCTTATTAAATTGATTTCTAGCCTCTTCTAATTTTTTCATATCAAACGTACATACTAAAATATTATTAACTTCTTCATTTCGTTGTATGATTTCTTGACAATGATCAACTAATACATACCCAAACTGATCGAATTGTCTTTCCGCAACATTAACTAATTCTTTCATATCTTCATCTAACTCAACTCTTTTAAGGCTATTAATCTCATTTTGAAAAATTTCTCTTCTTTCTTTAAGAGCATAAATGCTTTTATCTGTAAAAACTTCAAAATAATAATTTCGTTCATCAAGCCACCTTAATATCTGTTCAACATTCGTTTTTGAGATTGTAATTGATGAGATACATTCTCCGTATTTTGAATGGATTGTTGCCCCATTTGTTCCGATCACATATGGCGATATCCTGAATCTTTCACAAATTTTTTTGGCATCAAAATGAGCTCGACCAGTTGAAATAACGATTTCAATTCCATTTTCCCCTGCAAATTTAATTGCATTAATATTTTCTTCACTAATTTCATTCTCATTATTTAATAGTGTTCCATCTAAATCTATTGCAATGAAACTCATTGATTATATCCCCTTTAATTTATTATGCTTTTCATCTAGTTTTATAGTGTTCAGTAATCGGTCATTACCAAAATGGCAAGCTTAAGAAGGACAATAACGATTCATTCATTATGTTATTGTCTACTTAACAAAAAAGAATTCAATGAATATAGTCCGTCTTTTTTAATTTGCTTGAATCCATTCGATTTCTTTTAATATTGAATGCTCTTTCCATTCTTCTGGAAATGAATGGTCACATACTATTGCATCAACCTTTTCAAGAGAACAAACTTTACAAAATGTATCTACACCAATTTTCGAGTAATCTGTTAATAAAATCACTTGCTTCGACACTTCCACCATTTTTCGAGAAACTAAAGTTTCATGGAAATGATAGTTGCTAACTCCATTTTGAGCTGAGACACCACCCGCTGAAATAAATGCCTTATCAACATTAAATTGACTTAGTAATTGTTCTGTTATACTCCCACTCATTGACTGTTGTTTTGGATCAACTATTCCACCTAGTAATAATATTTGTCCGGTAAACTTATTTTGATTTAATGATTCTGTTAACAGGGAAGATACCGGTAATGAATTAGTCAATATAGTAATGTCTTTTTTATTTTCAATACACTGAGCAAATTCAAGCATTGTTGTGCCTACATCAATCGCAATGACATCTCCATTGGAAATTTGGTCCATGGCCTTTTTACCAATTTTTACTTTTGCTTCCTGATTCACAGTCGTACGCTGCATAAAAGGAGGTTCCTCATTTTGGTATACTGTTTTAATTGCTCCACCATACACCTTTTTTAAAAGACCTTTTTCCTCTAATATCATTAAATCTCGACGAATGGTTTCTTCTGATACATTAAATTGTTCAACTAAATCGATAACTTTAACTTTTCCTTTTTTATTAAGTTCTTTTAAAATCTCGTTTTTTCTTTCCTCAGGTAAAACAGACATTTTAATCCTCCAGAAACTTTAAAAATTTATAAGATAACGCATTCTTTTTTAGGTACAATAATGTTCACATGTTCTCCTTGCTGGAACATTTCACCTCGGTGGTTAAGGTTGTCTACAAGAAATGCAGATTCTTCGGTTTCAACTTCGTACCTTAAGACATTACCAGTCATAGTAACATCTGAAATAATCCCCTTTATTCCCCAGTTTTGTTGTAAATCCATGCTGTCATTTCCTACAGCCACTAATTTTAATACTTCAGGTCGAATTGCTACATCATTTCCAATTAATTCATTACTACATACAAGTTTATGGAAAGCTTCCATCTTATAAACATTATAATTTCCGATGAATTTTGCTACGAATTTATTTACTGGTGTTGTATAGATCTCGGTAGGTGTACCTTCTTGTACTACATTTCCATTATTCATAACAAAAATTCGATCCGACATTGTCATTGCTTCTTCTTGGTCATGTGTAACAAAAATAGTCGTAATATTTAGTTCTTGCTGTATTCTTTTTAATTCCTTTTGTAAGCTTTTTCGAATTTTTGCATCTAATGCACTTAACGGTTCATCTAATAATAGTACTTTTGGTTCCATGACAAGCGCTCGAGCTAAAGCAACTCTTTGTTGTTGCCCTCCTGATAAGTGGTGAGGGTAAGATCCTTCTTTTCCTATTAAATCAACTATTTCTATCATCTTTTTTACTCTTACATGTATGTTTTTTGCTTTTTTCATTTTTAGACCATATGCAATATTTTCAAATACTGTCATATTTGGAAAAAGTGCATATGACTGAAATACCATACCTACCTCGCGTTGGCGCGGAGATAAATTAGTTATGTTCTTCCCATCTATTAATATATTTCCTATATCGACGTCTTCAAGTCCTGCAATAGAACGTAATAAAGTACTTTTCCCGCATCCACTTTGACCTAAAAGCGTTACGAATTCTCCTTTATTTAATGTTAATGAAATATTATTTAAGACGACTTGATTTTGATATTTTTTAGTCACTTGATCAATATTTACATAGCTCATTTAACTTCACCTTCTATTGCAGTATTTTTTATATAACCTTGTTTTTTAAAAATAGACCGCCTCTTATTTAACACGGCAGGATTTTTTTTAGTTTTAAACGTGAGTTTTAAGACTGTTCCAGTTAAAAGTAAAATCACCAAATAATAAGTAATAACTATGGCACTTGTTAAATGACCACTACTATTTAGTTTATCGGCAAGATAGATTTGAAGGGTTTCAAATCTTCCACCTACTAGTAAATTTGCAAATGCAAACTCACTAAATAAAAGAGCTACGGACAATAAACTTGATACTAATATTCCAGATATAATATTCGGAAGCACAACCGTTCTAAACGCTTGAAATTTAGTTGCACCAAGTAATTCAGCTGCATCTACAAGTTGAATGGCATTTATTGTTCTAAGACTATTACGAATACCTTGATACATAAAAGGTAGAATGGTTATAAAGTAAGCTCCAACTAGTATCCATGGAGTACCAGCAATTTGAAATGGTCCATTAGAATAAAGCTTAATTAGCCCAACTGCTCCTACAATAGGTGGGATACCATACGGAAGCATCGCAATTGCTTGGAGAATTCCTTCAAATTTATTAAAATATACAGTTATAATAAAGATTGTTGGAATCATGATTGAAACACTTAAAGTGACAGTTATGATAATTAAAAATAATGTTCGTTGAAAGGCCTCAAAAAATCGTCCATCTTGAAATAATTCAATATACCAATTTAATGTATAGCTCTCAGGTAAGATTGAATGATCCCATTTAGTTGCAATTGAAAATAAAAATGTACCGACTATTGGAATTAATAAATACATTACAAGTAATCCAACTATTACTTTAAAAAATGTTGTTTGTAATTTCATCGTAAATCCCTCCTAATGCGGCGCATCATTCTTTCATTAATCCACATCGCTCCAATCATGGTCGTTGCTAAAAGGACTCCTAGTGCGCTACCTAATTGTGGTTTTAATGTAACGTCACTTGAGACTAACGAGGCTATTTGTAATGACAATAAATTATAATTGCTACCAACTAATGCGTAGGCTGTTGCATAAGCACCCATAGCGTTAGCAAATAAAATACTAAATGTGCCTACTATACTTGGTAATAGTACTGGAATTCCAATTCTTAGCCAAAATGATATTGTTGATCCTCCTAATAATGCAGAAGCTTCCTTCCATTGTTGCTTTATTCCTTGAAAAGAAGGGTATATCAACAAAATCGCTAATGGAATCTGAAAATAAATATAAACAAGGATCAGTCCGGTCCAAGAATATAAATTAAAATCCGCAAATATATTCCAACCGAGTTTTGCAAAAAGCAAAGTAAATAATCCATTGTTTCCAAGTAAAATAATATATGAGAAAGAAAGAGGGATTCCTTCAAAATTTGAAGTCACATTAGCAATCATTAATAGACGATTTTGTATTTTACGTGAAAACTTTGTAAAGGAATAAGCTGTGACAACAGCTATTAGGATCGAAATCACTGCCGAAATAATTGAAATAACTATACTATTTTTGATAGCTTGTAAGTAAAACTTACTTTTAAATATAGTTATATATTGATTCATAGTTAGATGGATTCCGTCATCTGCGTAAAAACTATTCTTAAACATTGCCATCATTGGCCCTAATTCAAATCCTATTACAAACAATACAAATGGCAATAAAAGAGCTAGTAAGTAAATCTTATGATTTTTTATTTTTTGCAAAGCTTCTCGCTCCCTAAATTCTTTATACATTAGAGAATTGGTAAAATTTTCACTAAACCAATTCCCCTTCCATAAAAATCTTCATATCATTAAAACGTCAATTAATTTCTTTATATCCAGGTAACTGATATGAAATCATCTTATTTGATGGCTCTATTTTTAAGAGCTTACAAACAAGTGGAGCAAAAGCCAACTGAGGGATTACTTCGTTATAAACACCAGGCTCAACTTTTGGACTGATGATAAACAGTGGTACATCTCGTTCCCCCGGTGTTATTCCTCCATGATTACCAGTTTCGCTCATCCCATGATCAGAAGTAATTAAAATGTGATAACCTTCTGACATCCAAATTGGAAGTAGTTGAGCTAACAAACTGCCTACTTTTAAAATTTGTTCACGATATTCTTTCGATTCTGAACCAAATAGTTCTCCTTTAACATCTACACCTAAAGGGTGAATGTATATAAAGTGTGGATCATATTTTCTACGTAAAGCTTCTGCATCCATAAACACGTGACTGTCTGGATAGTCATCATCCCAATAGAATTTTCCGTATTGAATCGCTTTAGAAAGATCATCTTGTTCTCGATCTTCAATAAAATTAAATGGTGCTCGATTATATAGCTCGCTTACCCAGTAATACGAAACCGCTCCATTTCTTAAACCATTTTCCTTTGTAAGATGAAAGATACTTTTTTCATTCGATAAACGAACTGCTTGATTAGATGTAATTCCATTTACAGATGAAGGTGTTCCAGTTAATAACACCTCATATAATGGGCGAGAAAGACTCGGAAGCTCCGATTTCATCTTGTATAGTGCTGCTTGATTTAATTCCACTAAATGCTGAACATATCCAAGCGCTTCGCATGCTTTGTCATATCTCATTCCATCAACAACGATAGCTATAACTTTATTTGACATTTACTAACACCTCTTCTTGCCATTTTTGAGGTAAAGTTTTTGCAGTTTCTTCCCAAGCCTTAAAATCTCTAATTGGCTTTGCATTTTTGTATTCCTCTTTTGGAACCATCTTTTCAGCTACATCCTTTGGAAGTTCAACATTACGAATTGGTCGAGCAAATCCTTTTGCTAAGTTTATTTGTCCTTCATCGCTTAGAATATATTCCCTTGTAGCCATAGCAGCATAAGGATGTTTAGCATATTTATTGATAATAGTTGAGTATCCACTAACAACTGATCCATCACTTGGGATAGATACATCAAATTGACTACGCTTAATTGCTTCAGCATAACCAAGCGCATTAAAGTCCCAAACAAGTGCTACTTCAACCTCTCCTTTTTCGATATTTGCTGGTTTAGCATCTGTTAAGCTTAATCTCCCTTGCTTAGCAAGCTTTTTAAAAAAGGCGATCCCTGGTTGGATATTTTTTTCATCTCCACCGTATGCAATAGCAGCAGCAAGTACGGCCATTTGGTTTTGTGTACCACGTTGAACATCTCCAACTGTTACTTTATAATTTCCCTTTAAAATATCGTCCCAAGATTTAGGAGGTGTTTTTACTAGTTCTTTATTTGTCAGAAAAGAAATAGTTCCTTGGTATCCGACTACCCAGTCACCATTGTCATCCTTTGCCCAATCAGGAATCTCGTTCCAGTAAGATGTTTTGTATGGAATAGTTAACTTCTTTTGTTCAGCGATTGGACCAAAAGACATTCCAACATCCCCAATGTCAGCAGTAGCATTCTCTTTTTCAGATTCCATTTTTGCAATCTCTTCCGCACTAGACAAATCTGTGTCAGTGTGTTTCAAATTATAATTTTTATTAACTTCATTCCAAGTTTCAACCCAGTTAGCCCATGAATCTGGCATACCTACACTATTTATTTCACCTTCTTTTTTTGCTTTTGTTTGAATTTCTTCAAGTGTTAATGAATTTGGATTTAATACAGATTCACTTTTCGTTTCTACGGCTTTTCCGCATGCTGTTAGTCCTAGAACTGTCATACCCAAAACGACAACCTGCACTGCCTTGTAACTTTTCTTTTTAAATTCAGTTTTCATTTTAGATCTCCTCACATTAATGTGGTTTGTTTAATGTTTGTTACTGGTTATTACGGTTTTATCATAAAACAACATCGTAAAACCCACATTAACTGTATGTTAAGAATTTATTAATAACATTAATTGAAAGTAGAGTTAAGGTTCTAGGTAATAGATAAGAAAAGATGTGAAGTGTAGGGATTTGGGAAGGCAAGGTAAGGATTTTCAATAAAAAAAGAAGCCTCTTTTTAAGGCTTCTTTTTTTACTTTCTTAATAATTACGTAATGTTTCAACTGTTGTTTTATCAGTCGCTTTAACTAGCTTAACAAGTAATTCCTTTGCAGCTAAATAATCATCAACATGAATAATCGATGCCGCAGTGTGAATATAACGTGAGCAGATACCAATTACAGCAGATGGTACGCCATCGTTTGAAACATGTACTCGTCCAGCATCTGTTCCACCTTGTGAAACAAAATATTGGTATGGAATTTTATTCGTTTCTGCAGTATCTAAAATAAATTCACGGATTCCTTTATGAGTAACCATTGTTCGGTCTAAAATTCGTAATAAAACACCTTTACCTAATTGACCAAACTCGGATTTTGAGCCTGACATATCATTAGCTGGGCTTGCATCTAATGCGTAAAAGATATCAGGTTTAATCATATTTGCAGCTGTTTGTGCCCCTCTTAGTCCAACTTCTTCTTGAACAGTAGCACCTGAATATAAAATATTTGGTAATGTTTCGTTTTGAACTTCTTTTAATAATTCAATAGCAAGTCCACAACCGTAACGATTATCCCATGCTTTTGCCATAATTTTTTTCTCATTAGCCATAGGAGTGAACGGACATACTGGTACAATTTGTTGACCAGGACGAACGCCAATATTTAGTGCATCTTCTTTGTTATCTGCACCAATATCGATTAGCATATTTTTCATATCCATTGGTCTAGCTCTTAACTCATCGCTTAATAAATGCGGTGGAATTGAACCAATCACACCAATAACTGGTCCTTGATCTGTCATTACTTGAACTCTTTGAGCAAGCAATACTTGATTCCACCAGCCACCTAGTGGTTGAAATCGTAACATCCCATTTTCTGTAATTTGAGTAACCATGAAACCAACTTCATCCATATGACCTGCCACCATTACAGTAGGTCCATCTTCAGCTCCACGTTTCACTCCAAAAATACTTCCTAAACGATCTTGCACAATCTCATTTGTATATTTTTCAAGTTCTTTTCTCATGAAGTGACGCACTTCATGCTCAAATCCTGGTGCACCTTGTAATTCTGTTAAAAATTTAAAAAGCTGTAGAGTGTCTTGATTCATAATTAAAGTTCCTCTCTGTACAAAACATATCTTCTTTTTTTATTTTATCTAAAAATAACTCATAATACCAATGCTAACCGTTGAAATGTTGCCCCAGTTTGACTAAGATAAGTAGTAGAATATTTTTTCAAGCGCATAATACATAAATAGAGGTGGTACAAATGAAACTTAAACGTGTCTTAATTGGCTTAGGTTTAGGTGTTGCTGGTGGACTATATTTACAAAAAAAATTATCTTCACAATATATTCCAGCAGAAAAAGCATTAAAAACAATTAAACCAGTATTTCTTTCATATGGTAATGTAACTGGAACTTGGATTCATTCAGAACCAAAGTGGGCAGATTTACCTGATTATGAAGGTGATGTTTATGAAGGTGGTTTTACAGTAGTAGAATCAGATAATGACACTACAAACTATTCATTCATCATTAATGCTGTAAATGGTGAGCTTATTTCTGCTCAAATTGTTTAACAACAATAGCCAAATTACTTGGAGCGTTCGATCGACTGTAATACTTGTCCTTCAGCGCTCCATTTTATTGCTCTAAATACATCGTCATGATAGAACGTAAACCAAGATTTTTTTTGCAAACCAAAATTAACCCATTTTTCTTTTGCGTAAATAGATGTCATTGGGTAATCATCATATGCCATAACCCATAATGGTGACTGATGTGCATGTGTTGGCATTAAATCCCCCATATGCAATAATAGCTCGTCTTCAGTTTCAATTTTTATAATACTGTGCCCATCGCTATGTCCACCTGTGTGAATAATTGTAATCTCATCTGTTAAAGAATATTCTTTTTCAAATGCAATTACTTGGTGCCCAATTGCTTCCCAATTTTCTTTCCAATATGTATTACTTGAACGAATATTCGGATTTCTCATCTCATCCCATTCAATTTGAGAAGTAATAATTTTTGCATTCGAAAATACAGGTTTGAATTCACCATTTTCAAGCCTCGTTAATCCACTTGCATGATCAAAATGCAAATGTGTCATAATGACATAATCAATATCGTCTAGTTTTAATCCATGCTTCGCTAATGATTCTTCTATCATTGAATCTTCGGTAACGCCAAAATTTCTTTTTTGCTTCTCATTTAATTTATTAACACCAATCCCACTATCAATAATTATGTTTAAACCACTTGTTTGAATAAATACCGGGTCAGTACGTAAAGGGATTTGGTTTTTCTCATTAACAATATATTTTTTTGACCAAAGCGCCTTTGGAACAACTCCAAACATTGCTCCACCATCTAAATGGGTATTTCCTCCAGTAAGCCACTGAATTGTACAAGTTCCAATTTTTAACTGTTCCATACTTATCCCCCTTCTTTTTTACTAGACCTAAATATTATACCACTTTTCGAATTTACTGAATATTTCAAGAGCAGGAATAGGTAAAAGAAAGGGAACAATAAGGAATATGAAATGAAAATTCCGTTTTAGATTGCCTAAAAATAAACAATCTTATTAAAATTTCGCGTGTTGCAGCAAAAAAAGACTATCGTGATAAATAGATCACGATAGTCTTTTGATTAGATTAGTTTCTATAAGCAGCTTCAACTCGGTAAATACGGTTACCTTTTGAAGAAAACTTCTCTTCGTATTCAGTCATAATATTTCCTTCAAAATCACTATTATGAAGATCTAAGCTTAAGAAATGCATAGTCATTCCGTAGTTCGCCATACTCATGATTGAAAACTCGAATAAATCTTGATTATCTGTTTTAAAATGAATTTCCCCATCATTTTTCAAGATTTGTTGATACATGTTTAAAAATGTTTTATATGTTAATCGACGTTTTTCATGACGAACCTTTGGCCATGGATCAGAAAAGTTTAAATAGACTCGATCTATTTCTCCGTCCTCAAAGAAATCCGTTAATTTTTGAGCATCTACATTTAACAGCTTTAAGTTTGGAACTTCAGCTTCAATTAATTTATCTAATGCATCAGAAATTACACTTGTATATTTCTCAATGCCAATATAGTTAATATGAGGATTGGCCTTAGCCATACCGACCATAAAACGACCTCTACCCGTACCAACCTCGATATGAATAGGTTGATCATTTTGGAAAACTTCATTCCATTTCCCTTTTTGTTCTGACGGATTTGGAATTACATAATGAGCATTTTCTTTAACTTGATCTGCCGCACCTGGCTTATGTCTTAATCTCATAAGATTTTACTCCCTCTCGATTTTGCAATTTATATTTACTCAAAGAAAAAACCAAGCACGATGGCACTCGGTTATTCACGTATAGTATAAAATCATTTCGTATAACACAAACTATTTCAAGTGTACTTAATAAAAAAAGGATGTGAATTTATGCCTTTAAATCATGAACATCAATTAACAATTTTACGAGATATTCTAATGAATCACCAATCTGACTGTTGTGGAACTGTATCAGAATGTGAACAATTGGAAAGACTTGTTCAATCCTTATTAACGAACGACCAAATAACAGATGATGTGAAAAGCATGTTAAATGACGTTTATTATTATAGTCAGTCTGGAAAGTATTCTGCTGATTTAGATCAACACATTACAAACCACCAAAATCAACTCTCACAATGGGTGACTGATTTTAATACTTATTCTTAATCTATATGACAATTTCCGAGGAAATTTTTATTTAATCTAATATCTTCTCTAGCAGGCTCTTCATTTTTTGGGTCTGCTTTTCATTTTCACGAAGAGTATACCATTTAATCCAAATGATTGTTTGAGCGACTACATACCATGTCATTCGATTTAATAGGTCTTCAGTTAATTTTATTCCATAATTTCGAAGCCATTTGTCCCAATCGTTCTGTTCTACATAGGTGAATAAAAACATGCCCAAATCAAAAGCTTTATCAGCAATGATTGCTTCATCCCAGTCTATTAAATATAGATTATTTGTCTCAGTAAGTAACCAATTATGATGATTTAAATCACTATGACAAACAACTAAATCCTCTGAATCAAAAGATGGCATATTTTCCTCTAAATATTCGATACCTTTTACAATGATCTGGCTTTGTGTAAACTCTTCAGTAAGATTTCCTACAATTGTTTGCAGTAATTCCTGAGGTTCTAAAGGATTAATCCCTAGCTTCGTTAACATATATAACAATTCTTTGGAAGAATGGATACGATATAAAAATTGCGCAACCCCTTTCGCAGAGAGCTCATAAGGTTCTAAACTCCGTGCAATCACCCACTCTTGTGCAGTAAGTACATCACCATTTTCTAGTCTTCTAGTCCAAACTAATTTTGGAACAAAGCCAGCTGCTGATAAAACTGCTAAAAAAGGAGAAGAATTTCGTTTTAGAAATAATCTCTTATCATTATTTTCTGCTATATACGCTTCACCAGTAAATCCACCGGCTGGCGAGATTGTCCATTCTTTTCCGAGTATTTCTTGTATATGATTATCCATTATTCTTCCGTTCCTTGTTGTTATATATGTTTGTATTTAATATTATTTTATTACAAAAAGAAAGATAGCCTATTACAATCAGCTGCAATAAGCCATCTTTTACAAGTTTACATTGTTTAATTAGAATCTGCAAGTAGTTGCTAGTATTTTACTAATACAACGGTCGAAAGCGATGGCATTGGTAATTTATTACAATCCACTTTCATCCCTTTTTTAACATAATGTTTATGACCATCCCATATAAATTCCCAATTGTCTTCTTCATTCTCTAAATCAATGTAAATATCAGAAAGACCATTATGAAATAACACCATTATCTCTTTAACTTGGTCGATTTCTTCTATTCCGCTAATTCGGTATCCAATTAGATCTCGATGAATATTAACTGGCGTTACATACTTTTCTATTTCCTCTTTCAAAGAAAAACGGAAACTATTAAAGCGCTTTCGAATTGCGATAAATTCTTTAATAATTTCAATCGATGTCGCTTCACGTTCAGCTCTTGCCCAATCAATACTATTTATTGTGTCTCCTGAATTATAACTGTTTTCGATCCCTTTTTTTGTTCGAAAAAACTCCTGACCACTATGCAGAAACGGTACACCAAACGAAAATAATACAATACTTGTTCCAAGTAAATGCCTTTTCTTTAGTATTTCCTCATTCTCTTTCTGTTTGGAAAGCTTTAATCGATCCCACATAGTGTGATTATCATGTGATTCAACATAGTTGATCGATTGATATGGCTCTTTAAATAAATTTACTTGTTTATTAATCCCAACGCTTCCTAAAAGTAAATCGGACAAGTAATCATTATGAATATTATTGCCTTGTATAAACCCTATTTCTTGAAATGAAAAAGTACTTCCTTTGATTCCATCGCGAAATTTATCATTAAAAAACCCAACCATTGATAGTTGATGACTTTGGTTTATCGTTGCTTTTCGAGAAGATGGACTTAATGATGTATTTAAATCCCAACCTTCTCCAAAAATGATTATTTCTGGTTTTAAGAATGTCAGTTCAGTTACTATTTCATTCATTGTATCCGTATCCAAAATTCCCATTAAATCAAACCTAAACCCATCGATGTCATATTCTTTAGTCCAATATTTTATTGATTGTAGAATAAATCGTCTAGCCATCAATCTTTCAGATGCAAAGTCATTCCCAACTCCTGTTCCATTCGATGGTAAACCACGTTCATCTTGTCTAAAATAATATCCTGGAACAATTTTTTCGAATTGGCTAGTTTGTAATTCATAAACATGATTGTAAACAACATCCATAATAATCCGTAAACCATGTTCATGATAAACCGAAATAAGTTTCTTTAATTCATTTATTCTTTCGATTGGTTCATCTGGTTTTAAACTATAACTACCTTCTGGTGCATTGAAATTCAATGGATTATAGCCCCAATTATAGCTTTGGAAAGGGTTATTTTCATCTATTCCTTCAAAATCAAAAAATGGTAATAATTCAACATGTGTAACTCCTAGCTTGCATATATAATCCAAACCTGTTGAAAAACCATTGTACATCGTATCTTTTTCATGAAATCCTTTAAAAGACCCCTTTTTTTGAATCCCACTTAGTGGATGTGAAGTAAAATCTCGAATACTGGCTTCGTAAATAATACAATCAGTATACTTACTTGGTGGTGTACTATTTACCTTACTAACTTTGCTACTCTTGGATAAATCAATTACTACGCTATGTTTACCATTTACAGTAACTGCTTTTGCATAAGGATCGACAGCTTCTCGCCAAATCAGATTCACACATACTAAAAAATTATAAACTAAACCGTCACAATCACGGTCGATTACTGCTTTCCATGTCCCTTTTCCTTCTCGTTCCATAGACATTTCAGTAAACTTTTCTTCTTCACCGTATTCTTGATAAATTCTTAACTTAACCTTAGAAGCAGTAGGTGCCCATAATTTAAATTGTGTAGATTTACTTGTATAAACCGCACCTAAATCTTCTCCATCATAGGCATATTTTTCATCAAAGTCCTTTGAACGAATAACTCCACCTACTTGTAAATCTGTGCGAATACCAAATTCATCTTCAATCTCATACTTCTTTTCTAACAAAAGGACTTCAGTAGTCAAAACAGTATATTTAAAAAAACGATCAAACTCTATTCGAGATACGACAGGAAGCCTAGTTTTCCGACCATCCATTTCAATTAGTTCAAAATATGACTGCTCTGTTTGTTTGTTCGATTTGGGAATAATCATTGTTATTTCTTGAAATCCATCTATATAAGCTTCAAAAGCTCTTTTAATATGAAACAACGCTATTCACCATCCAGACTATAAATTTAAAACTTTTAAATAAAAACTACCTATTCTCGTTATTTATTAAATCGATATGATTAGTATATTCACAAAGAGTTAAAATGGATTCAAAACAAAAATAATGTTGCCCTACCGCTTTCATGCTTCTTCTGAAAGTATTCGTTTGTTTCTTCAAATATTTCTTCTATTTCATCAATTTGTTCATGATTTTAAATAATATTTTTACTTTAATGTAATGGATTCAGCAATTTGGTAACTTGGTTTTTGTGAAGGTTGAATTTTATATAAAATGACTTCATTCACTTTGAACTTTAAAGGTTCTTCTTCCCAATTAAGTGGGATTTCAAATTCTTTATCGAACCTATCATTATATTTCTTTGCGATAGTAATATGCGGATTATATGGCCGTTTATCAATTGAAAAACCACTTTCTTCACATATCTTATTAATTCTATTTTGTAACGCCAATAATTCAACACTATTCTCTAAACCAAACCACCATACACGAGGCTGTACTGTACTCCCAAAAATACCTAACTGTTGAATCGACAAATCAAAACTTTTAAAATCGTTAAGCTCTTTTTGTAGTTGATCCATAAGCTCTACACTTTTTGTATATGTAACTGGACCTAAAAATGATAATGTAATATGAAAGTCATCTTTAAAAGTCCATTTCTTTAAAGGTAATTTTGTATGCCATCTTTTTGAATAATCATCTAAAATTTCTTTTATTTGCATTGGCAAAGGAACAGCAAGAAAATAATGTTCACTCAAATTACGCAATCTCCTTTTTATCTTTTATGTTAGAATCCTTTTTTAAGTATTGCATGATTCCAACTGCAACTATACTAAGAGAACCAAATAAAATATAAATTGCTTTAATTGAAAATGCCTCTGATATAAATCCACTTATAAAAGTACAGAACCATTCTCCTAACCCTAAACCTAAACCAGAATAAATTGTAACAGCCGTTGCTTTTAAAGAATCCGGTGCTTGATCTCTTACAAACTGGAGAGCTGCAGGTATAAATAATCCAACCGATAGTCCTTGTGTAAGACAAGATAAAAAAAGAATCGAAAGCGGAGGATTTGTAAAATAAAAATACCATCTTAAAGCTGATACTAAAGCGGTTGCAATTAATATATTATATATCCCAAAACGATTAATTAATCTCTTAGCTACTTGCAAAAATGGTGCTTCACTACCTGCAGAAATTAGGAATGCTATACCAACACCTGTTAATGTTCCACCTAAAGATTGAATATATAAACCGAAGTAAGTATTATTTGCACTAATTGGTCCAAAAACTAAAAAAGCACAAATTAAAAATAATAAAAATCTTTTATTAGATAGCAAAATCGGGACTCCTTTTAAGATGGGCTCCCTTTTACTAATTGTCATAGCGTTAGGAATAAAGATTGAAATACCTAGACCGACTAAAATACAAAATGCAAATACAAAAAATATAATGACTAAACCAAAAACTTCAGCTAATCTTCCTGAAACTAATACAGCAAGAGCAAAACCAATTGAGCCATATAATCGAATAGCTCCATAATTCCCACCAATTTTTTGGACATAATTCAGAGCAATACTATCTGAAAGAGGAATTAAAGCACTTTGTGTCATTGATAACATGATGACAACAAATAAAAGCATGCCATACGAAGTGATTGTAGAATAGAAAAGTGCAATTACGATTGTGGAGATTTGCGCTATAAGCAACATTTTTTTAGGATTAAGCGTCATGTCACTAACCATACCCCATAGAGGCTGTGAAAAAATAGCAACGATTGGTGTTAGAGACATTAATATTCCAATTTGTGAAGTTGATAAATCCAACACATTTTTAAAGTAAGAAGAAAGTAAAGGCCCTAGTGATCCTATTGCAAAAAATAAACAAAAATAATAGCTCTTAAAAATTAGTAAGATGCTATTTTTACGTGCTTTTAATGTGTTCAAAATTATTCTCAACTCCTAAAATACATAAAAAAGGGGAGGAAATCATCTCCCCTTACTCACTAACCGATAAACGCTCGCTTCACCTTATTGTCTCAATAAATCGGTCGTTTAATCAGTCTAAAACTATCATTACTTAACTAATTCAGCAATTGACTGTGCATAAATTGCAATTGCTTTTAATAAATCATCAATTTCAGCATATTCGTCTTTTTGATGAGCCACTTCCGGTTTCCCTAAGAATAATGGTCCAAAAGCTACACCTGCACTTAATGAACGTGCGTAAGTACCACCACCGATTGTTAACAATGTTGCTTCCTCACCCGTTTGCTCTTCATATACTTTTTGTAAAGTTTGAATTAATGGGTGATCCTTTGGAACATGGTGAGGCTTCGAATTTTTAATTTCATTAAATTCAAAGCTATATTTACTTCCACGTTCAGTAAGTGTTGAAATAACAAAGTCAATATCAGTTGTCACTGGATAACGTAAAGTTAAGCCAAATGAACCACCATTATTTTCTTCGTATTGCATAATTCCTAAATTAATTGTTAAATCACCAGTAATATCATCATTAAACGCAACGCCCATGTTTTTACCGCGAGAGTCACCTTTAAAGTTTTCAACGATAAACTTTAAGAATCGATCAGCATTAACATTAAATTCAAATTGATTTAAAAAGCTTGCTAATGCAATACCCGCATTCTTACCTTTATCAGGTTCCATTCCATGTACTGAAACGCCTTCTACTGCTAAAACTTGGTTTCCATTTTCTTCAGTAACTTCAGCTTTACATCCTAACTCACTAATATGTTTTGTAAATGCTTCTTGATCAAAGTTAGGTCCTGAAACGATAGCTTTTGCATAATCAGGTACCATATTTACTCTTCTACCTGAAGAGAATGAAACTAATTTATATTCACTCTCGTTATCTTCATTTAACTGCACTTGTTTGAAATTAATATCCAATATCCCTTTTTCAGCGTAAATAATCGGGAAATCCGCATCAGGTGCAAAGCCCATTGTTGGCATTTCTTCTTTTTCAAAGTAGTGATCAACACAACGCCATTGGCTTTCTTCATCTGTTCCAAGAATCATACGTACACGTTTATTAATTGGTAAACCTAATTCTTTAACAATCTTCATTGCATAATAAGCAGCCATTGTAGGACCCTTATCATCAATTGCGCCTCGTGCATAAATTTTTCCATCTTTAATAATTGCATCAAATGGATCATGAGACCAGCCATCTCCAGCAGGTACAACATCTAAGTGACAAAGAATTCCTACTAGTTCTTCTCCGCTTCCCATTTCTAAGTGACCAGCATATCCATCAACATTTTTTGGAATAAACCCGTCTTTTTCACCTAAATTTAACATGTATGTAAGTGCTTCATTAATACCTTTACCCATAGGTGCTTCTTTTGTAATTGTCGCTTCATCATAAACGCTTTCAATATTAAGAAGTTCAATCGTTTGTTTTAAATAATCTTCTTTACGTTTTAAAACTTCTTCCATCCAATTAATTTGTGTCATAGAAATACCTCCTTTAATATAAATAGTTTAACATCTTTTAAAATTTAAACATAATTTATTCATAAATGGAACGAAAAAAGAAGGAATATGACACTCTTTGTAGAATATATTACCTTAAACTTGCAAAATGATTACGTTTGCGCAAATTTTCATTAAATTTTTGTATTATTTTCATAAATTTCGTTATGAAACTACTGAAAAAGAGTAAAATGAAAATATAAGCTTAACTAGTAATATACTTAACTAACCTGTTATGAAACAATGCGGTAGGTAAAGGAGTGGTTTTTTGAATTCTGGAACTTCTCGAATGCTGACTCGAATTAAAGCCATTTACATGTATATTAGTGAAAATGGCACCGTTTCTACAAAAGACCTAGTGGAGGAGTTTGGTATTACACCTAGAACAATCCAACGAGATTTAAACATTTTAGAGTTTAATAATCTAGTTTATAGTCCAAGTAGGGGAAAATGGGCCGTAACAGGGAAAAAAGTAAAAGCTTCTTCGTAAAAAAAGAAAAACAAAAACCTATGATTGTCTTGTCTGACGTCTAATCAAGGGTTTTTGTTTTTCTTTTGGCTCTCTATTAAATTTATTTCTCTTCGTTAACCGACTTTAATAGGTCAATCTCTTCATCAGTCAATTCTCGATATTCACCTAACTCTAAATCTTCATCTAGCTTTAAAGGACCCATCTCAAGTCTTTTTAAGTAAGTAACTTTCTTTCCTACTGCTTCAAACATTCTTTTCACTTGATGGAATTTACCTTCCATAATAACTAATTCGATCTCAGATTCTTCTCCTGATTTAAGAATTGTTAAATAACCAGGTTTCGTTAAATAACCATCCTCTAGTGTTACGCCTTTTTCAAATGCTTTAATATCAGCTTCAGTTACTACTCCATCAATCGTAGCATAATACTTCTTTGGTACGTGTTTTTTAGGAGAAAGTAATTGATGTGCTAAATGACCATCATTCGTTATTAATAACAATCCTTCAGTATCTTTATCTAAACGTCCAACTGGAAATGGCTCGAAAATGATATCTTCATATTCTAATAATCCGATTACAGTTTCATGCTCCGAATCTTCTGTAGCAGATATAACACCTGGTGGTTTGTTCATCATTAAATAAACAAACTCTTTATACTCTACTACCTCACCATTAACCGTTACAACTTGCTGTTCAATATCAACATGCTCTTTTGGGCTTTTTACAACATTATCTCCAATTTTTACAACACCTTGTTTTAATAAAGACTTTACTTCTTTCCTACTGCCATATCCCATATTGGCTAAAATTTTATCAATTCTCATTCATTAGCACCTTTTCTTTCTAAATAAAAGTTTAAGAAAACTCGCCGATTAGCGAGCTTTTTTAGCGAAGTCAGAGACGTAGTTGCATTTATATTTAATTCTTGAAAATCAGCTTCTACGTCGTTTTCCTCTCCGCTGTCAATTTAAACACTCTTAATGTGTAAAAAAAGGTGAACCACTAAAAAGAAGGTTCACCATATATTTTTATCCTCTTTTTCCAAACTTAAAACGATTCTTTAAACGAGCTCCTAAAATAATTTCAAATAAGTTTAATTTGTACGCAACCCCTAAATAAACAATAGACCCTACAATTGCTCCAATGATGACAAGGAACATTGAAATCATTCGACCATCTTTATAAGTCCACCAGAATCCTAATAAGTATTCTACAGCATAAACCGCTCCGGCCATTAAGCCAGATAAGATAATCATAAAGATAATCCTTCTAAACACTTTATTGAAAGAGAACTGCGCATTTTTACGAATATAATAGAAATTGTATACGATTGAAAATGAATAGCCTAATCCGGTCGCTAATACCGCGCCATATGTTTTAAATGCATAAATTAATGGTACATTTAAAACAATTTTTAATATTACTCCGCCTATTAAACCAATAATCGCATATTTTTGTTTATCTAAACCTTGTAAAATCGCTACATTTACCGTGAAAAGTGAATACAATAAAGCTACTGGAGCATAAAAGCCTAGTATACTTCCACCAAGTGTACTTTTTTGATAAAATGCACTATAAATTGGTTCAGCCAAAACTGAGATACCTACTACAGCAGGAAGAGTTAGGAAGAATACAACCTGGTAGGTTTGGGTAATTTGACTTTGTAGCTTTTTATGATTTTTATTTACGAATGCTTCAGTTATAGCAGGAACAAGTGTTAAACCAAATGCCGTTGCTAATGAAACAGGAATCATAACTAGTTTGTGACTTGTGTATGAAAACATTACATAAGTATTCTCTGCAATATCTTTTAATCCTATTGCTTCCATTGCTCTATTATAAGTAAACTGATCCACTAATTGATATAACGGGATAGCAAGTCCAACAAAGACATATGGAATTGAATAAGAAAATAATTCTTTAAACATTTCTAATTTAGTAGGATAGATTAATCCTTTTGATTTTGGAAGAAGTTCATCTAAATGAACTTTTCGCTTTCTCCAATACCATAGTAAATTTAAAATACCACCTACAGCACCAATTGTAGCTGCAAACGTCGATAACCCTACTGCTTGAGTAATGGTTCCACCCATAACTTTTAGAATGATATAACTTCCAACTAGCGTAAATACAATACGTACAATTTGTTCAATTAACTGGGATACAGTAGTTGGGCCTGTTGATTGATGCCCCTGGAAAAAACCTCTATATAAACTCTGAGAAGGTACTAATATTAATGCAGTACTTACTATTCGCATAACTGAAACTACATCTTCTACACTATTACCTTTTGTATCCTTTGGAATCATAAGAGGTGCAATATAAGGTGCTATGATATATAACGTTAAAAACGAAAATATACCTGTACATATTAGGAGTAGCTGACTTGCATGAAAAAGCCTTCTACTTGTTTCATATTCTTCAATAGCATTGTACTTCGAAACGAACTTTGCTACAGCTAACGGAACACCTGCAGTAGCTATACTGATAAACAAAGTATATGGAACGTAACCATAATTATATAATGCAGACCCTTTTGAACCAACTAACGCATAAAAAGGGAATGTATAAATCATTCCTAGAAATTTTATTAAAAACGTACCAGCAGTTAATATGAAGGTACCTCGTAGCAATTTTGAATCTGACATAAACTGCCTCCTACCAATTCTCGATCAAACTAACTAATCTATCTTACCATATCATATACAAAGAAAAAATTAAAAAATGATAAGAAGTTGGAGCTTACTTGAAATAATGGTAAACTGACTAAAAGAAATTTGTAACGAAAGTAGTGAAATAATGGTTTATGACGTGATTGTAATTGGTGGCGGAACTTCTGGTCTGATGGCTGCAATTAGCGCTGCTGAAAACAAAGCTAAAGTACTTTTACTTGAAAAAGGAACTAAATTAGGACAAAAACTCCTTATATCAGGTGGTGGTCGTTGTAACGTAACAAATCGCTTACCTATAGAGGAAGTTATTAAACATATACCTGGAAATGGCCGATTTTTATATAGTGCATTCTCTATCTATAATAACGAGGATATTATACAGTTTTTTGAAAACATGGGAGTCGCATTAAAAGAAGAGGATCACGGGAGAATGTTTCCTGTATCAAATGACTCAAAATCAGTATTAAATGCATTAATGCAAAAACTAAAAAAACATCATGTAGATATTCAGACCAATCGAACTGTTAAAGACGTACTCTATGAAAATGGTAAAGTAGTCGGAATCATATTGGATGATCGAACAGTCATTCACTCAAAAAGTGTTGTCCTTGCAGTAGGTGGTAAATCTGTTCCACACACAGGATCGACAGGTGATGGATATGCTTGGGCAAAAAAAGCTGGTCATACAATAACTGAACTCTTTCCGACAGAAGTACCTATAACTTCAAGTGAAGATTTTATTCAAAATAAATCACTTCAAGGCCTTGCATTAAGAGACATTGAATTAAGTGTATTAAATCCAAAAGGCAAAAAAGTGATCGCCCATAAAATGGACATGCTTTTTACTCATTTTGGAATTTCGGGCCCTGCCGCACTACGTTGTAGCCAATTTGTATATAAAGTACAACAAAAGTTTAAAACAAAAAATGTATCAGTTGCGATTGATTGTTTCCCAGAGCAAAACGAGGAGTCATTATTTCAAGACGTAAACAGAATTCTAAAAGAAGAACCTAAAAAAGCGATTAAGAACGTTCTTAAAGGTTATGTACCTGAAAGATATTTACTATTTCTGCTTTCAAAATGTGGAATTGATGAGGCAACTCCTTGTAATGAAATTGCTACGATGAAATTAAGAGAGCTTGTCCAATTATTTAAGGGCTTTTCATTTATAGTAAACGGAACTCTTTCAATTGAAAAAGCCTTCGTTACAGGTGGTGGCGTCTCAACAAAGGAAGTTCATCCAAAAGAAATGTCATCTAAAATCATGAATGGCCTTTATTTTTGTGGAGAAATATTAGATATTCACGGTTACACTGGTGGCTATAATATTACCGCTGCTTTGGTAACTGGTAGATTAGCAGGAGCATCAGCTGCGGATTACTCTCAAACTAATTTTTAAGAAATAAACAAAGGACCGAACGAATACATTTTTTCGCTAGGTCCTATAATCTTTACATATCGAAAAGCATAAGGATTGATTCTTAAGAAACTTTATAAAAGTAAAACTGTTATTCGCCAAGCTTATTGCCATAGTTGTATTCGAAAAACAATCAAACTGATTTTCTAGTTTTAACTTATGCTTTTCAATTATTATATTTTTCTTTGGCACAAATCCACCGTCCCTAATTTAAGGTCAAAGGCGAGCGTTCGATTGTTCGTGTTGCAAGTTCACTAATAAATAGAATCGTCCATCCTCTTCAACATACCCATCTGCCAATTGGAAAGATTGTTTTAAGTCTTTAAAGTAAAACTTTCCAATTAAATACTTTGAAGAATACAACTCCATATGCCCATCTTTAAATTTACCAATTATTTTATCGGTAATATCAATTTTTAATGTTTTAGGCAAATCAACCCCCTCCTTTCTAACAAGCAAAGACCTCAATGAAAAAATATATGAGGTTCTACTTTAATATATGTCACAACTCACGTGCTTAATATTCCTTATATTAAAAAACATTAGCCTAAATTAAACCAAATAAATAAAAAAATCCAACAAAAACGTTGGATTTCAGGTAGGTAGACAAAATATCGATACAGATAAATTTTTTTATTTGATCTCGCCTTCCCAGGCCATCATTCCACCTTCCATGTTGATCGCCTTATAGCCTAGCTCATTTAAATACTCACAAACATTCTCACTTCGAACGCCTGCCTTACAAATAAAAATGTATTCAAATTCTTTATTAAAAACATCTAATTTGCTAGGAATTTGCCCCATTGGAATATGAACTGCTTCCGGAATTTTCCCATACTCAACCTCATAGTCCTCTCGTACATCTACTAAAAATAGCGTTTCTCCTGATTCTAAACGCTCTTTAACTTCATTTGCAGAAATCGTATTCATCATTGCTCATCCTTTCTTTATAGCAACATCTTAACAACTAATTATTTTCTATGCAAAAAGTACGTTTCATTCTTTCCACCTTGATGGCGAGGATGAATTAGTAATTAAGCAAATTGATGAAATTTACTAACTCGCAAAAAGGGTGCATAAGTTAGTAGAAAAGTAATATCTCGAAATTTACTTACCCATAAAAGGACTTGGGTGGTAAAAAATCAATAGTAAACAAAGAAAAAACCTCAAAAGAGGTTTTTTCGAATTAACTATTTAGTTAGCAACAATATTTACTAATTTACCTGGTACAGCAATGATTTTTCGAACAGTTTTGCCTTCAACTTGTTCCTTAACTGCATCGTCTGATAATGCAATTTGCTCCATTTGCTCACGAGAAGCATCTTTTGCAACAAGTAATTTCGCTTTTACTTTACCATTAATTTGTACTACGATTTCAATTTCGTCTTCTACAAGTTTAGCTTCATCGTATGCTGGCCATGTAGCATATGCAATTGAATCACTATGACCTAGCTTACTCCAAAGTTCTTCACCGATATGAGGAGCTACTGGTGCTATTAATTTTACAAAACCTTCTACCATTTCTTTTGGTAATTGGTCAGCTTTATATGCTTCGTTAATAAACACCATCATTTGTGAAATTGCAGTGTTAAAGCGTAAACCTTCAAAGTCCTCTGTTACTTTCTTTACTGTTTGGTGATATGTTTTTTCAAGACTGCTAGAAGTAGCACCCTCTACAATTTTATCTGAAAGCTCTTCATTATCTGTAACAAATAAACGCCATACTCGGTCTAAGAAACGGCGAGAACCATCTAATCCATTTTCTGACCAAGCGATTGATGCATCTAATGGCCCCATGAACATTTCATATAAACGTAATGTATCAGCACCATGGCTAGCAACGATATCATCAGGATTTACAACGTTCCCTTTAGACTTAGACATTTTTTCATTATTTTCCCCTAAGATCATTCCTTGGTTGAATAGCTTTTGGAATGGCTCTTTTGTAGGAACTACACCTAAATCATAAAGGAATTTATGCCAGAAACGAGCGTATAGTAAGTGAAGAACTGCATGCTCTGCTCCCCCAATATATACATCAACTGGTAACCAATGCTTTAGTAATTCAGAATCTGCGATTGCTTCGTTATTATTTGGATCAATATAACGTAAGTAATACCAGCAACTTCCGCCCCATTGTGGCATTGTATTTGTTTCACGTCTTCCTTTTTTACCTGTTACTGGATCAACTACATTAACCCATTCAGAAATATTCGCTAATGGTGACTCTCCAGTACCACTTGGGCGAATATCTTCTGTTTTTGGAAGAATTAATGGTAATTCCTCATCAGGAACAACTGTCATAGTACCATCTTCCCAGAAAATTACTGGAATTGGCTCTCCCCAATATCTTTGACGAGAGAATAACCAATCACGTAGACGATACGTAACTTTTTTCTCACCTGATTTTGAAGAATCTAACCAATCTATTATTTTTTCAAGAGCTTCTTGTTTATTTAAACCGTTTAAGAAATCAGAGTTAACATGTTTGCCATCTCCAGCGTAAGCTTCTTTTTGAACGTCTCCACCTTCAACAACTTCAACGATTGGTAATTTAAATTTAACTGCAAATTCGTGATCGCGCTCATCATGTCCTGGTACTGCCATAACTGCACCAGTTCCATAGCTTGCAAGTACATAATCAGCAATCCAAATTGGAAGCTTTTCGTTATTTACAGGGTTAATTGCATATGCTCCTGTGAAAACACCTGTTTTATCCTTGGCTAAATCAGTTCTCTCTAGATCACTTTTCGATTTAACTGAATCGATGTATGCTTCAACAGCATCTTTTTGATCAGCTGTTGTAATTTGATTAACTAAATCATGTTCTGGAGCTAATACTACATAAGTTGCACCGAATAATGTATCAGGACGTGTTGTAAATACTGTTACTTTTTCATCGAATCCATCAACATTAAAGTAAACTTCAGCACCTTCAGAACGGCCAATCCAGTTGCGTTGCATTTCTTTTAAGCTTTCTGGCCAATCTAATTCTTCTAGATCTTCTAATAATCTATCAGCATAAGCTGTGATTTTTAGGATCCATTGCTTCATTGGACGACGCTCAACCGGATGTCCTCCGCGCTCACTTTTCCCATTGATTACTTCTTCATTAGCTAAAACTGTACCAAGAGCTGGGCACCAGTTAACTGGAATCTCATCTACATAAGCTAATCCTTTTTCAACCATTCTTAGGAAAATCCATTGCGTCCATTTGTAATAATTAGGATCAGTCGTATTAATTTCACGATCCCAATCATATGAAAATCCTAGTGCCTGAATTTGATTACGGAAAGTATTAATATTCTTTTCAGTAAATTCAGCTGGATCATTCCCAGTATCTAAAGCATATTGTTCTGCAGGTAGACCAAATGCATCCCACCCCATTGGATGAAGTACATTATAGCCTTGCATTCTTTTCATTCTTGAAAGGATATCAGTAGCTGTGTACCCTTCTGGATGACCCACATGTAATCCCGCTCCAGATGGATAAGGGAACATATCAAGTGCATAAAATTTCGGCTTGCTTGTATCGTCAGTCGTTTTAAACGTTTTATTTTCTAACCAATACTTCTGCCATTTCTGTTCAATAGAACCATGATTAAAACTCATATTATTGCCTCCTTTTTTCATGTATAAATGGCTCGGCTGTGGCCCTAGCGGTCTACAAATAAAAAAATCCTCCCGTCCCAAAAGGGACGAGAGGATTTCCCGCGGTACCACCCAAATTAATGTAAAAATACATTCACTTGTTTCCGTAACGTGGAACACGACATTTATTACTTGGTTAAAACCGTTCACAAATGTGGCTTATGGGCGAGTTCATGAATAGAATGGATTGACTTTCACCAACCGTCAACTCTCTAAACCTCTTCATATTCACTACTATTCCCAATCATTGCCGATCATTTAGATTTAATTTATACCATTTTATTATAACCAAAGAAAAAGGTCAATTATACATCGCCTATTTTTAAGAAGCAAAAGTTTGATTTTCAGCTTTTACTACTTTTTTAGCTAATCTTTCATAGAGCACAGAGAAAACCATGCTTATTAATAAAAAGACAACTAAAATGATAAATAATACTCTCATATTAAATGTATCAACGAGTGCTCCACCTATAACAGGTCCTAACATTCTTCCAACCGTCGCTGCACTATTTACAATCCCTTGATACATTCCTATACGATCTTTTGGAGCAAGCATGTTTGCAATTGTTGGTACTGCAGGCCATACGAACATTTCTCCAATCGTTAAGATGATCATACCAGTCATAAACATTGAGAACTGTTCAGCAGTACTTACAAAAATAGTCGAAACGATAAAGAATCCAATTCCAAATAACATTTGCTTTCTCATACTTAAATCATATTTGCGAATAGCAGTTGATATTACAGGTTGAGCTATAACAATAAGTAAACCATTTACAGTCCATAATTGGCTATATTTTGTTAAGCCAATGTGTAGATTTTGCATTTCTGAAGCAATCGTAGTTTGCCATTGCACATAAACTAACCAACATAAAACATACGCACAACAAACAATCATCAAAGCCTTCATTGAAGGAGTAAATGAAAATTTTTGTTTTTCTGCTTTTTCCACTTGAGAAGTTTCTTTTATTTCATTAGGTACTCCAATATCTCTAAATCCAAATAAAGCGACTAAGAAGAAAATAATATATAATAGCAAATTAGCGGAGAAAATATAATTAATATTAGCGGCAGCAACAACTCCACCTAACGCCGTACCAATCGCCACGCCAAGATTTTGAGCTACATAAATTGCATTAAAAGCTTTACGACCACCCTCTGGCCATGCCGCTCCAACCATTGCATACATTGATGGAAATACAATACCAACACCAAATCCTAATATTACGAAGAAAAAACTATAATATGCCCAAGAATGATTAATAACCAAACCTAATATTGACAAAAACGTAATACTAATACCAGTAAGGATTGACCTATATCCCCCAAATTTATCAAAAAGCCAGCCTCCTAGCATATTACCAAATACACCGGCCAATGAATTAAACATTAAAATAAGCCCCGCAACAGACAAGGACTTTCCTAAATATATATGGATGTATACTGTATTGAATGGCCATAAAAAAGAATTACCTGTTACATTTAAAATCATACCGATTAACAAAAACCATAGTTTTTTTGGCATCCCTTACTCCCCTCAAAGCTGTCCCTTTTTATCTATTTTTATCTCATTAACTCATTAATTGTAGAGGAGAATCGACCTACTTTCAAGAGGCATGCTTTGAGTGAGGAGAGATAACAAGGCCAAAAAACCTAGAAAATATTAGAAAAGCACCACATAACCCAAAAATTACCAAATGAAATAAAAAAAGGAAGGCATGCCTTCCTTTTCCCTTTTTCTACCTTACCCCTGCTTTGATCTTTGTGGTTGACCTTTTTTAGCGTTATTCATTTTGACTTGATCTACAGCTGAAAGTTCACCTGAGAATTCTGTTTTCGTTTGATTCTTTGTTGTTTGTTCAGGGTTATTACTTTTTGATTTCTTTTTTACCACTTTTGGATTCCTCCCAAGGATTGCATATTCTTGAACGTATTCTTGCATATTCTAATCTCCTTTAGTGCGGAGTAATAATCATTTGATGTTGTAGCTTTGTTAATTGTCTACGTAAACGATTAAATTCATCTCTATTTTCTAAATTTGCAAGGTTTTCAACTTTTTCTAACTGCATAATTGCTTGTTCAAGCCCTGCCTGTGCTTCAGAATACTCGATTCCGTTAAAATGCTCTTGTCGCATGCCAATTTCTAATTGTTGCACTGCATAATCATAGGCTTGTTGCGCTTGTTGTACTTGTTCTTGTCCGAAATTGCGATCTGTTATTCCCAAGAAAATACCTCCTTTGAGACTTTAATGAAGTATCCGATATGTAGGTTACCTCAAGGATAGTATTTCCGAACCTTTCAATCAGAGTACAATAATTTCTTTACAAATAAGAAAGGTTTTTCCATTTGGTTTTCTTAATAGAGCATGATAAAATCGATAATATTGACTTAAATTAAGGGAGGGATGAGGAATGACAAAAAACAATCCTTTTCCATATACAATAGATCATAAAAGATATCATTCATGGAATTATCACTTAAGACAACACTTTGGTGAAAAAGTTTTTAAAGTTTCAATCGACGCAGGATTTGATTGTCCAAATAGAGATGGTACAGTTGCGTTTGGAGGTTGTACTTTTTGTAGCGCATCTGGTTCAGGAGACTTTGCAGGAGATCGAGCTGAAGATGTTGTAACTCAATTTCATAAAATAAAAGATAAAATGCATGAGAAATGGCAAAACGGAAAATACTTAGGCTATTTCCAAGCATATACAAATACTCACGCACCAGTAGAAGTATTAAAACAAAAGTTCGAGCCAATTTTAGAGCAAGAAGGTGTTGTTGGTTTATCAATCGCAACAAGACCGGATTGTTTACCAGATGATGTTGTTGAATATCTTGCAGATTTAAACAAACGAACTTATTTATGGGTTGAACTAGGATTACAAACTGTTCATGAAAAAACTGCAAATATTATTAATCGTGCACACGATTATAAAACCTACGTAGAAGGCGTAGAAAAATTAAGAAAGCACAACATCCGTATTTGTTCACATATTATTAATGGTTTACCTCTTGAAACTCCAGAAATGATGATGGAAACTGCAATGGAAGTTGCTAAACTTGATATCCAAGGAATTAAAATTCACTTACTTCACCTATTAAAAGGTACTGCAATGATGAAGCAATATGAAAAAGGACTAGTTGAATTCATGGATTTTGACGCATATATTAACTTAGTCGTTGATCAACTTGAAATCATTCCAAGTGATGTAATCGTACATCGTATTACTGGAGACGGTCCACCTGACTTATTAATCGGACCAATGTGGAGCTTAAAGAAATGGGAAGTACTAAATGCAATTGATCGTGAGTTTGAACGCAGAAATAGCTGGCAAGGTAAATACGCAAATAATCGAGTAGAATTAACATGATTCTAGATCGTATTTTACCGTATGCTAGAAAGCTTCTCCAATCAACTGTTAAAGAAGGTGATATTACCATTGATGCCACAATAGGTAATGGTCATGATACAGTATTTTTAGCAAAATTGGTTGGTGAAACTGGTCATGTATACGGATTTGATATCCAAGAACTAGCGATTCAAAAGACGACTGAAAGAATAAATAATGAAAATTTAAGCAATCAAGTTACACTTTTGCAAACAAGTCATGCAGAAGTAAAAAAAGCAATCCCAGCTTCGTTACACGAGAAATTAAAAGGTGCAATTTTTAATCTTGGTTATTTACCTGGTAGTGATAAATCAGTTGTAACAGTACCCGAATCTACCATTTCATCAATAGAACAAATACTTGAAATGATGGCCCCAGAAGGGATTATCGTAGTAGTGATTTATCATGGACATGAAGGCGGAGAAATTGAAAAAGATGCATTAATGAACTTTGCTCAAAACATCCCCCAAGACTTGGCTCATGTATTAACTTATCGATTTATTAATCAAGCAAATAATCCTCCTTTTATATTAGCAATTGAAAAAAGAGCTTAAAAAAAAAACTGTCTAATTTTAGACAGTTTTTTTATGTTGTCTCCCCAATTATTCAAAAGTACAATTATAGAATTTTATTCTGATCCCCTCATAACCATTATAAACACCTTAAAAATTCATTAAAATTTCATTAATGGTAAATTTTTCTTGAAAAATTGGTAAAGATAAAAAAATCAAAAAAAAGAAAGAAGGTTTTCAAAATGAAAAAAGCAATTTTTGCAGGTGCAGTAGTTAGTCTTTTTACACTTAGTACAATCACAGTAAATGCCGAAAACATCGCGGCAGCAAATTATTATGTCCATCCACATCATGATCATGATGCGACAACTGATGATGGTGAGCATCATAGACATCATCACCATCACAAAGCAAATAAAATGTTAGAAAACCACAAAAAAGAAGTTGTTAAGTATATTTCAAATTATTTAAACCAACCTGAAGCTAATATAAATAAAGCTGTAGAGCAACATAAAATGGAAATGAAGAAATTAATATTTATCGCAGTTGTCTCAAAACTTTCAAATAAACCTTTGGAAAATATCATCGCTCAAAAAGGTAAAACAAATTCATTTAAAGAAATATTAGATAATAATAATATTAAACGTGAGCAATTTTTTGAAGAAATGAAAAGAGTTCATCGAGATATATTTACTCAAATTGAACCAACTAAAAATTAAATTTAAAAGAGTGCCCCTTAAGTCATTATACTTATTGGGCCTCTTTTTTTGTTTAGGCTCTGTTAAAATAAAATGTTGATTTTTACGTACTAAAAAAGACTGTTTTTTCTTTTGTAGAAAATTCACGTGTTTCTTCAACTTTTTTTTGGCTCATATCTGGATCTAAAACCGAACCAAATGTTAATCCTTCTATGAGACCTTTTACTACACCTTTTAATAAACCATCCTGTTTCGTATTTTCAGTCATTAAAATAACCTCCTCTCACTAATGATTGTATAAAATAATTGATCACTTTACTGGTAAAGAAAAATTGTCTAATGATGAAGTTGAAGAACTTAAAAGAGCAACAAAGTATAATCGTAATACTTAACCTTTATTTTAAAAACAGAATCTCCATGTAGAAGATTCTGCTTTTTCTTATGTAACTAGCGCATTAGTTAGTTGAATAAGAAAATGGAATAAGTTAACCTTTAATGCTCTTACTACGTTCAATAAGATTGGAAACGAAATAAGATATTATTAAAATCATCCCTATAAAGAAAGCGATAAAAAAACCAACCATCCCTTGAATACCAATCCATCCAACGGTGAATGTTAGAAAAAATAATTCATAACAAAAGCCAGCCATTATTATCGCAACAGGTACGTTAAAAGGAAATAATCGTTTCCAACCTATTGCTAATGAAGTCGAAATGACTAGTATCGCAATCGAAATGATTGTATGTAATAAGCCCCAACGAAATTCCATACGAGATTGTGCCTCTTCACCAAAAGTGGTAAGAGGTCTAGTATTTAATTCATAGACTGTGAGGATTACTGTAACAGCCCCTACAAACATAACTAGGATAAAAATAACCCAGTTTACCATTTTTAATGTGTTTTTATTCTTCACTTGATCCTCCTAAATTAAATAATTCTTCTCCCATAAAAGCCTCCGGTATAAAAATTTAAAATAATTGTATGTCCATCTCGAAAAATAATTTTTACCAATTTTTTACAATTATTAATTCTATAAAAAGTTGTTTTCTCCTCTTTCATTGTTCAACTAAACTGCCAGTTAGTTCAATAAGAATATCAACAATCTTCTTTAACAGAGCCTTTGTTTAAATAACTTGTTTAGTAATGAATTTTATTAAACAGACGTTCATTTTTTTATTAAGAACATATCCCCAAATTCACAAAAAATTATTAATAATATCTAATTACGGCGTATTCATGGAATCAACTGAATATTATGTAAAGATATAACCACTTAATTGATTTGTTCATACAAACAAGTTCGTAGTTAATTGAGATAAACCAACTCTAGGGGCGTGAAGAGTTGACTACAAACCTAAACAATTTGAATAAAATATTTCGTAATGTTTTTCAGTTCATTTTACGGAATTCGAATTGGATATTATTATTAATTGGATTAATTGCGTTCATCAATTACTGGTCAATTTTTTACCTTGTTTCATTATATAGAGGATTTCATACAGAATCTTCACAAGTAAATCAGATGACTCTTTGGGTAATTTATGGGTATTTTTATGGCTTCTTCGGGAGTATGATTTTAATTTTTTTACACTCTTTTGTACTAAAACATATGTTGTTTTTTCGAAAAATTAAAAGTGCCATATCGTTTATATTCCTTCATTTTGCTTATTTTATTTCACTTATCTTATTAATTCTATTAAACTAATTTTCTATGTAATTGTTACCACTTTAATACTTAGGCTTGTTTTCTAATTCAAATATAGTTTATACTTAGATTAAATTTAATGCATTGTTCGGAGGAGCCTGTCACGATAGGGATAAGTATGTAATACTTTACTTACCCTATCGTGGCAGGTTCTTTTTTTGCGATCAGACGGGAGATGAATTTATGCTTTATGTGCAACTTGCGATTATATTAATTGCCTCTAAAGTTTTTGGGGATTTAAGTACAAAGCTTGGTCAGCCTGCAGTTTTAGGAAAGCTATTAATAGGGATTATACTAGGGCCAGCTGTTCTGGGAATCATTACTGAAACAGAAACATTACATGAAATGAGCGAAATTGGCGTCATTTTACTTATGTTTATTGCAGGTCTAGAAACTGATCTTAATGAATTTAAACGAACTGGGAAAGCTTCATCTTATGTAGGGGTACTCGGAATACTATTCCCATTACTCTCAGGTTATCTTTATGGAATCTCCATAAACTTAAGTCAATTTGAAGCTATTTTTTTAGGGCTGGTTCTTTCTGCAACTAGTGTAAGTATTTCGGTGGCTACTTTAAAAGAAATGGGTAAACTTAAAACAAAAGATGGAGCAACAATTTTAGGTGCTGCCGTAATTGATGATATTGTTGTCATCATAGCATTAGCATTTGTAATGAGTTTCAGTGGTAGCGCCGTTAGTTTACCAATTCTTTTATTGAAAAAGTTTATATTTTTTACATTTGCCATATTAATCGGTTGGAAGATTGTCCCTTGGTTCCTAAAAAAGTTTATAAAACTAAATGTATCAGAAACGCTAATCTCTGCTGCATTAATAGTTTGCTTCTTATTCTCAGCTTTTGCAGATCAAACAGGGATTGCTGCAATAATCGGAGCTTATATCGCTGGAATTTCGATATCTGTTACTAAGTTTAAACAAGAAGTTTTTGAAAAGGTCGAAACGATTGCTTACTCTGTATTTGTACCTGTTTTTTTCTCTTTAATTGGAGTATCAGTTCAATTTACGGGGTTAAGTCATTCGATTCCAACTATTATTATTTTAAGTATCATTGCTATTTTAACGAAACTAATTGGTGGAGCACTAGGAGCAAAACTAGCGGGATTTCCAACTAAAAATTCACTCGGTATTGGTTCAGCCATGGTGTCACGTGGGGAAGTTGCACTGATTATGGCATCAACAGGTTTAGCAAATAATCTATTAACTAAGGAAATGTTTGCGATCCTTGTTATAGTGGTATTAATCACAACAATTGTAACTCCACCACTTATGAAGTTATTTTTCTCTGAAAAGAGTGAAACTTTAAATAAAAAAAGTGAAGCTATAAATTAATAAACGCAAAAAAGGATCGTTTGAAATTAACGATCCTTTTTTTGCTGAGTACAAACACTCAGTTTTCATAGTTATTTGCCAGCGTGGTGCTTACCTTTTAAACCGATTCCTTCACTCTTCTATTACTCGCCTTTAACTCTTTTAATTTAAAATATAACTTAGCATTTCCATAGAAAAAGAATGATGTTAAGCCACCGTTCTTAACAATCCCTCTTCTTATCCTTTTCATCTCATCAGGTCCTGCCATTTTTTTGTCGGCTAAGTAAATGCCTAGTAACCCTTGGCATATCATTCGATGAAAACGATAGTCTTTTAAATCTTTTAAGGCTTGATCACTTTTCGTTGAAAAATACTCAATCCTATTTAACATGACATCTTTAGACGGGTAATAACTGCAGAAATTTAAATCTCCGCCTTCCTCGTCTTCCTTTTGATCAATTACATAATCTAGTAGTATATGAAGTCCTTGTACATAAGGAAAATAACTCTTATAGACTTGTTCAAATAATTTTTCAGTAATCATTTCATTAAATGAATAAGAAACTAAACAAAAAATCCCAAGAGTTGAACCTGCGCACGCAGAAAATTCATACCATTCTAAGTCAGAAAGTTCTGGTTGATATTTTTCAAACCATTTTGTTAATCTAGGCACTCGCTCTTCTTTTTTTACATGCTTATGTATTTGTAACTTACAATAATAATCAGCAAGTTGAACTAAGTACTCTTTAATTCCCTCATAATGCTTCGATTGATTTAAACTACTATGACACTTTGAAACTAGTGCGCTTAAATATCCACCATCGTCTTGTTCTTCTCGGAAGCGATAATACATTTGATCGGATTTTTGGCATTTTACTGCATCAATCATTGACTCATGTAGTGCTTCAAAATCAACTGGATCAAGCGAAGTACTTCGATCGCATAAATTATCTAAGTAATCACTAATCGTTTGATATGCAACGATAAATTCTATTACTGGTTTCAAATTCTTTTCAGAAAGTAATGCTAAAATTGCACCACCTTCACAATGGAATGTTTTTGTATCGATACTCATTAATGCTTGTTTTCTAAGTTCTGGATCTGGGATTGTCATTGCAAAATTTCTCCAATAGTTCAATTCCTGATGCACTAAAGGAAAAACAGCTTTATAAACTTTCGGCATTAATTGGATCGGATTTTTAGGTAGTGACATTTTTTCACTCCTCCCTATTTTTCATTTATTACATATTGTTTAAATAAGTTATACTCATATTGAAGTAAATATTATGGAGGTGAACTACGTTGCCTTGTTGTTTAGACAATTTCAACTAAACAATCATCTCATTTTTCTTGGCAACGGTATAGTATGATATTACCATACAAAGGGAAGCAACCCAAAATCGAACCATCAGCTTTTATCGCTTCAACTGCAACTGTTACCGGTTCTGTCACAATTGGAGCAAATAGTAGTGTATTTTTTGGTGCAGTAATTCGTGGCGACGTTAATGATACAATCATTGGAAATGATGTAAATGTTCAAGATTTATCTGTTCTCCACCAAAGTCCAAAATGCCCTCTAATTTTAGAAGATGGCGTAACAATTGGACATAGTGTTATTTTACATAGTTGTACAGTTAAAAAGAATGCATTAGTTGGTATGGGATCAATCGTTTTAGACGGTGCTGAAATCGGTGAAGGTGCAATGATTGGTGCAGGTAGCTTAGTTCCTGGAGGAAAAATAATACCTCCTAACACATTAGCGTTTGGTAGACCTGCTAAAGTAGTACGTGAATTAACAGAGGAAGACATCATTGATATGGATCGAATTCGTAGAGAATATATTGAAAAAGGACAATTCTATAAAAAGGTAGAAGAAGAAAATCAGTCAAAATAATTGAAATTGAGGATTTTTCTATAAAACAATATAAAAATCAAGTTTTGTATTTCCACACTGAGAAGGAATTTATGCCTTCTCTTTTTATTTTCCCTGAATTTATTTTAGGGTTAATTCTTTCATTTTTTTTGCTTTCTGCTCAATATTTTATCTTGAATTAGCTGTCTTTTGCACTCTCAGACAGATGTGACTGTCCCAGCTACCTTAACCCTCCCCGCTTATCCGTTTAATAAAAATTTACATATCTAAATTATTCATTTACAAAAGATTCTATTTAAATCCATAAACCCTTTTTATAATGAAGTTACAAATATCTGCATTAATGGAGGATGAAAAATGAGCGCTATTCTTCAAAAGATACACACTTATGAATGTCAACTGTTTTATCGCGTTAATTCATTGTTCCAGAAGCGTTACTTGAATTTTTTCTTCCGTAATATTACACATCTTGGTGGAGCTACTTTTACAATTGCATCAGCATTAATTTTATTACTTTATTCCAAAGGTGAATTGCATGAAGCATCAATTTTATGTTGTTGTACCCTTTCTCTTAGCCATATTCCTGTTCATTTTCTTAAACGTTTTTATCCACGTAAAAGACCTTATCTTAAACTAGAAGGTACTTTTGTGTTAAAAAATCCTTTAAAAGATCATTCCTTCCCTTCTGGTCATACAACGGCAATTATTTCTGTTGCACTTCCAATTATGATTTATTTACCATTTACAGCATTTATTTTACTACCTTTAGTTTTGTGTGTCTCTTTCTCTCGAATTTATCTTGGCTTACATTATCCATCAGATGTGTTTTTCGGAATTTTACTTGGTATCTTTACTACATTTATTTCTCAATTTTTTATCTATCATTTGTAAGGAGGAGAAGTTATGAGAGTAGCTATTTTTACAGACACCTATATTCCTCAAGTGAATGGTGTTGCCAAAACTTTAAATCGATTTACAAATTATTTAAAAGATCATGGCCACTCATACCATGTGTTTGCTCCTGAGGATTACGGTTTATCTTCAACTGAAGATGTAACAAGATTAAAGTCTGTGCCATTTAAAATTTATCCTGAATGTAAAATTTCATTTCCAAACCTTTCTAAAATGAAAAAGACGCTTAAAGAATTTAATCCAGATATTATTCATATCGCTACGCCATTTACAATTGGATTGAGCGGTCTTCATATTGCTAAAAAAATGAAAATCCCTTTGGTTGCTTCATACCACACAAATTTTGATCATTATCTTCAGTACTATAACTTAACATTCTTAGAAAATATTTTATGGAAGTATTTAGACTGGTTTCATAAACCTACTCAAAAAATATTTGTTCCCTCCAAGGATACATTCAATCATTTAGTGACAAAGGGATTTAATAATCTCTCAATTTGGACACATGGCGTTGACTGTTCAATCTTTCGTCCAACTTTGAATCATAATGAGATTAAACAAAAATATAATATTACGTCTAAATATACGGTTTGTTTTGTCGGAAGAATTGCACCTGAAAAAGATTTAGAAACCTTATCGAAAATAATAAACTATACTAAACAACGTTTTAACAAAAATTTAACTTGGTTAATCGTAGGAGATGGTCCAAAAAAAGAAGAAATGATCAAGAAAACTGGTACTGATCAAATTATTTATACAGGCTATCTTCAAAAGAAGGACTTAGTTGAGATTTATGGTGTGTCTGATTTAATGGTCTTTCCTTCTGATACTGAAACATTTGGAAATGTAGTACTCGAAGCAATGGCATGTGGAACACCAGTCATTGGTGCAAATGCAGGCGGAGTTAAAAATATAATTAGAGATTATTCAACTGGTGTCCTTTGTGAGCCACAAAATACATCTTCATTTTGCCAGGCAATTGAGGATTGCTTACATGGAAGCGAGATGTTGAAGCATATGTCAAAAAAAGCAAGAGATTATGCATTAACACAGGATTGGAATAGTATCTTTAAAAAATTAGTAATGGAATTTGAACTAATCTTTACACCACAACCACCAATCCTCATATCTAAGAAGGCTTAAAAAAATTTTCATGTTTTTTATTATCTGAATATTTTAAATAAAACAACAAAGGATAAGATTGATTAGTAACTCCTCAATCATCAACTTACGTGAATAATGAATAATTCAAAAACAAACAATATATATTGAGTAGTTACACTAGCGACTATTGTACAGTCGCTTTTACTTTTTCGTACGTACTTTTTTAATTTTGCAAAATTAGGAGGACAATAGATGAATATTTCATCGTCAAATAATTTTCAACTTTATGGTTTTAATAACTTAACGAAATCTTTAAGTTTTAATATGTATGATATTTGCTTTACAAAAACAAAAGAAGAACGTGAAGCATATATACAGTACATCGATGAACAATATAACGCTGACCGTTTAACAAAAATTTTAACTGAAGTTACGCATATAATCGGAGCTCACATTTTAAATGTTGCAAAACAAGATTATGATCCTCAAGGAGCAAGTGTTACAATTCTCGTTTCAGAAGGTCCGGTTGATAACCCTTCATCTGAAACTTTTTCCGAATCACCTGGTCCATTACCGGAGCTAGTAGTAGCAGCTTTAGATAAAAGTCATATTACTGTTCATACCTACCCAGAATATCATCCGGATGATGGAATTAGTACATTCAGAGCAGATATTGATGTATCTACTTGTGGAGAAATTTCTCCTTTAAAAGCTTTAAACTACTTAATACACCAATTTGATGCAGATATTATGACAATTGATTATCGAGTTCGAGGATTTACTCGTGATGTTAGCGGTTATAAATTATTTATTGATCATGATATAAACTCAATCCAAAATTACATTCCTCAAAAAATAAAGGACATGTATCAAATGATTGATGTGAATGTATTCCAAGAAAATATTTTCCACACGAAATGTAAGTTGAAACAATTTAATTTAGATAATTACCTTTTTGGCTACACAAAAGAAAAATTAGACGCGGATGAAATTTCACAAATAGAAGAAAAAGTGAAGTATGAGATGGACGAAATCTTTTACGGTAAAAATTTATGGAATGGTCCTGATGTGGAGGATATTGATGGATGATGGATCATAGTAAAACACCGCTTTTAACTGAATTAGTCCGTTATGCTAAGGAAGATATAACAAGCTTTGATGTTCCTGGGCATAAAAGAGGTAATTCACTCGAGGAATTAAGAGAGCTTTGGAGTGATATGGCTCTTAAAATGGATGTCAATTCTTCAAAGCGTGTTGATAACTTATCGCATCCAACAGGTGTAATCCAAGAAGCCGAAACTTTATTAGCAGATGCCTTTCATTCAGATAACGCTTATATGTTAGTAAATGGTTCGACTTCTGGCGTTCAATATATGATTATGAGCGCCCTTGAACATGGCGATAAAATTCTCCTACCAAGGAATGTACACAAATCCGCAATAAATGCATTAATCTTAGCAGGTGCTAAACCAGTATTTATTGAACCAGAAATCGATTATGAGTATGGAATTGTAAATGGTGTTTCTGTAAAATCTGTTCTTCATGCCCTAGACTTAAATTCGGATGTTAAAGCCATCCTGATTATAAATCCGACCTATTTTGGAGCAACTTCAGATCTAAAACAAATTATCGACATCGGTCATTCCAAGGGGATTCCTGTTTTAGTAGACCAAGCTCATGGTGCTCACTTTTCGTTTCACCCTGATTTACCAACTAACGCTGCCCTTCTTGGTGCTGACCTTGTTACCCTTAGTTTGCATAAAACTGGTGGTGCTTTAACACAAGCATCAGTTCTACTACATAACGATGGGATCATTACTAAAAATAGGGTTCGATCTACAATTAATTTATTTCAAACAACATCTGCTTCCTATTTACTTATGTGTTCAATCGATGTTGCAAGAAAGAAATTAGTCTTAGAAGGTCAAGAGCGTTTTGAAAAATTACTCAATTTAACAAGAAAAGCTAAAGAAGAAATTAACTCCATAAAAGGATTAAAATGTATTACGCAAGATACATATCGAAATGGAGTTGGAGTATTCGATTACGATGAGTTAAAACTCGTCGTTAAAGTTTCAGATTTAGGCATGTCTGGTTTTAAAGTATATGACATGCTTGCAGAAGAATATAAAATTCAAATCGAACTTGCCGAACCTAATGTCATTTTAGCAATTATCTCGCTAGGTGATAATGAAGACACCATTCAAACCTTAATTGATGCATTAAGAGATATTAGTGACCGATATTATGGTAAACTTCCGAAACTTGAAACAGATATAAGTGTTGCATTAAAAAATCCTAAAATGGTCATGACTCCTAGAGAAGCGTACTATCATCCAAAACGTATTATTTCAATTCATGATGCTAGTGGATTAATAAGTGGTGAATCCATCATGATTTACCCTCCTGGTATCCCACTTTGTATACCGGGTGAACTAATTTCAACTGAATTAATTCAGCATTATCTTTATTTAAAATCAGAAGGAACGATCACAATCAACGATGATGATGATCCTTATATCATAAAGGTCGTCGATCGAAGTTTGGAGGAAAATTTAATGGATTTATGGTATACAGAGAATCACCAAGAGGATACGAAGTTCTCCATAAAGGTTCAAGAACATATTCATTCTGAAAAAAGTGAATTTCAACAAATCGATTTCTTTAGAAGTGAAACATTTGGAACATTCTTTACTCTAGATGGTTATATGATGGTGACTGAAAAGGATGAATTTATCTACCATGATATGATTACGCATGTATCAATGGCCGTTAATCCAAATATTAAAAAAGTACTAATTATCGGTGGTGGCGACGGTGGAACTGCTCGTGAAGTACTACGATACCCAGGTGTGGAAGTTGTTGATATGGTAGAAATTGATGAACGAGTAGTAAGGCTATGCCAACAATACTTACCTTTAACAGCCTCAAAATTAGATCAAGATAATCGATTAACCTTATATTTTGAAGATGGCCTAAAATTCGTACAAGAAGCTGATGAAGGTTATTACGATCTGATTTTGGTAGATTCAACTGATCCTATTGGACCTGGTGAAGGGCTTTTTACAGTTGCTTTCTATAACAATTGCAAACGGGTATTAAGTGAAGAAGGTATTCTAATTAATCAGCACGAAAGTCCATATTACGCTAGTTACGCGCACGAAATGAAACGTGCACATTCCAAAATTAAAGAAACTTTTCCGATTTCAAAAGTCTATCAATTCCATATGCCAACTTATCCATCCGGTCATTGGTTATTCGGATTTGCTTCAAAAAAATACGATCCAATTAAAGACATTAAAGCTGATGAATGGAATAAGCTAGGGATCGAAACAAAATATTATAATACCGATCTACATGTTGGGTGCTTTATGCTTCCTACTTATGTAAAAAAACAATTAGATAATGAAGAGTAAGTAAAGAAACCAGCAATCTGCTGGTTTCAGACTGCCCGCCAAACGCTCGCTTTCTTCGTTACTTCGCCTTTCTGCGGTGCTCATTACCGTCTAGGGTAACTCCGCTCCTCACTAGGCTTCGCGCCTCGAAAGACAAGCGCTTGCAATCAGTCTGAAAATCAAGTTTAAAGTACTTTCTCTACACACTGAAACCAGCAATGTGCTGGTTTTTTAAATTGCAATTAAAAAAGCTGCCCCAAAAGTAGTTTTACTTTAGGGACAGCTACATTTTATTAAAGTACTTCCTCATCCTTCGTTCCATTTAAAGTGAAACTTGCCGTAATGTTAGCGTTTAAAGAATGAGCTACTGAGCAATATTTATCCTTTGATAATTTGATCGCTTTTCGAACTTTTTCTGCATCTAACTCTCCACCTAATATATAATGCAAGTGAATGTCAGTAAAACGTTTAGGGTGCTCCTCAGCTCGTTCACCATTTACTTCAATTTCGAATGAAGTTAGTTTTAATCTCATTTTTTCAAGGATTAATACGATATCAATTGCTGTACAACCTGCGACCGCATTAATTAAAAGTTCAACTGGTGTAGGTGCACTATTGTCTCCACCTAAAGACTCGGCAGTATCCATTTTGATTTCATGGCCTGATGGTGCTATTCCTGAAAAAGCTAATTTACCATCCCATTTAATACTTGTTTTCATTCCATTTTCCCCTCCATTGAATAGATCTTTTCATCTATTATTTTTTCATTTCTACTACTAAATAATGTGAAAAATCTTTTGATTTTATTTTAATATCTTCTTCAATTATTTTTGCAGCATCACTAGCTTCCAATAGTTCTCCATTCACAATGGCATTTCCTTCTAATAAGACTAAATACGCTTGTCGATCCTTTTTCATTTCAAAAGAAATTTCTTCATTTTCATTTAATGCAAGCGAGTAAATATTTGCATCTTGGTGAATTTTAATTGGGGCACTCCCTTCAACCGGAGATACCATATGATACCATTTTCCTTCTCTCTTTTCCCAATCTGAAATTAAGTCTCCGTAATTCGGAGTATGACCGGCTTTGTCAGGAATAATCCATAATTGAATTAATCTTAATAAATCCCTGCCCATATTGTGTTCACTGTGATAAACACCTGTTCCTGCACTCATATATTGTATATCGCCACGTCCAATTTCATGTTTATTCCCCATACTATCAGCGTGAGTCAAGTTCCCATTAATGACATACGATATAATTTCCATATCACTATGTGGATGAGTACCAAATCCTCTGTGTGCTTTAATTAAATCATCATTTAATACTCTTAATACACCAAAGTTCATATTACTTGGATCATAATAATTTGCAAATGAAAAATGATGAATTGTTTTTAACCAACCGTGATCAGCGTGACCTAATTGTTTACTATTGATTTTTTCGAACATTGTTTATCGCTCCTTTTATTTTTATCTTTAATTCGAGATATTTACCAAAAAATAACCTATCTAGATATCTTATAAATCCATTTGTTTAACACGATACTTTCTATTTCATTTTACCGATCTCTTACCTATATTGTATCAAAAAATATCTTTAATTCAAGATATTTTTTGAAGAAAGTTTAGATAAACTTTCTATCCAACGACTAAATATAAAAATCCATATGTGGTTTTGTTTGCTTATAATATTCAATCCGATCTCGCATTGTACCAGTATGAAATTCAAATTTATGTCCATCTGGATCAGTAAAATAAATTGAATTTTTATCTCGTTTATCTCTGTCACGACCATTCAATATATTCACCTTAAGTTGAACTAATTTATCATACATTTTTTCGAATGAGTCTTCGTCTATTGAAAAAGCCAAATGGGTATATGATTGACGAATTTCATTTCTAGGTATACCCTCCTCTACATTTAAAGCGAGCCATATACCATTTAAATCAAAATATGCTGTTGTTTTTCCTTTCACTAAGAGAGTTGCATCAAATACATTTCGATAAAAATCAATCGATGTTTCAAGATTAGATACAGAAAACAACAAATGATTGATCCCTTTTATCTCCATTTACTAAATCCTCCATTCAAACCATTTTCCATGACCTTCCGTTTCTCCAATTATTTCTTCATATTTTATGCCATTAATATAATAGTCAAGATGTAGCATTCGATCCCAAATATTGTTATATAGATGAAACACATCCCTATTTTTACTAATATCTTCAATCGTTTTTAGTAAACTTTGTTTCCCCTCAACCGGTATTTGATTTGCGACATGTGTATGAAAAATACATAAAATTGTATCTTTTGATAATTGATTGACTACTTCTGGAAGTATTTTAATTCCGTTTGCTTCAATTAAATTGATTTCATTTTCTTTTAAACAGCTAACAGCTTTTTCAAATAGTTCTCTTCGTTCAAAATGCTCTGGCCAAATTAAGGCTTTTAACCACAAATAGTCTTCTTCGTTTGATAAATCATTTACGTGTAAATCTATTCCATATCGATCAACAACTGGAGGCGCTTTGCCTAATAATGCGAGAATAGTTGGGCCATTATCTTTTACCTCCGAATTGATGAGAACATTGGATTTTTTATTCCCATAAATAGTTTCACTTGAGCTATAAGAATACTTATATTGATCCCATAATAGTTGAAGTCCAGCACTAGTACCTATCTCTATTAACGAGATTGGTTTATTAACCTTTTGATAAATGTAAGAAAAACATGGATAAAGATAAGCACAACGTCTAACTTCATTTGTTTGGACAATTTTCGTTTGAATAAGCTGAATAATCTCGTTTCTAAATTTTCTACAAAAATCCTGAAAATATGGATAGGAATCTTCTAATTTCTTTGGTGTTTCTACTAGGCTTGGATAGAACTCTTTTAACCGATGATGATTACCGTTCATTAATAAATAATGAATCGCACCTAATAATAAATTTGGAATAGGCTGACCACATTGCGCAAAAGCACATAAATCATGTATCTCTTCGTCTTCTGCAATTTTTAATGATAAATATTCATATAATCTACTAGAATTTTCACATTCATTTTTTGCAAATTGCTTAAAACGTTGCTTCAGTTGAATATTCATCTAATCATCCTTAATATTTTTATTTTTCAAACTTCTATTTACATAATTTTACCATACGATATAATTTCTTATTGTACTACGTGTTCTTTTTTGTTGATCTTAAATAAAAACTTTGGGGTGATTAATTGATGTCCAGACCAAATCCAAACGAATATAATCCACATTTTAAAGGTTATATTGAACTAGTTCCTGAAGGTGACTTACAAACTATTTTGAAGAAGCAATTAGAGGAATCAATCAGTTTTTTTAAAGCAATCTCGAAAGAAAAATCTGAATATCGATATGCGGAAGGAAAATGGAGTATTAAGGAAGTTCTTGGACATTTAGTCGATACTGAAAGGATAATGTGCTATCGTCTATTGGCAATTGCAAGAGGTGATCACACTCCTTTACCATCGTTTGATGAGAATGCCTATAATGAAAATGCTAATTTTAACCGACTTGAACTAGAGCAAATTATTTATGAATATCAAACTGTTCGTCAAGCCACTTTATCTATGCTAGAGAATTTATCTAATGAAACATTAGAAAATGAAGGTAATGTGCTAAATCACCCAACGACACCTCGTGCTATTGCTTATATTATTGCTGGTCATGAGTTGCATCACTTAAAAATTATTAATGATCGATATTTTTAAAAGTTGAAAGAGCAGGAAAATCCTTTTCCTGCTCTTCCTTGTATACTTACTTCTAAGCAAATCTACTCTGTAATCGATTTACTTCTGCAATTACTTTTTCTTCATCAATTGTTAAACTAATACGGTCTTTTACGATTGCTTTCCCATCAATGAAAACATCACATACATCACTACCACGTGCAGCGTATAGTAAGTGAGAATAGGCATTGCTTAATGGTTGTAAATGCTCTTTATCAAATGGATAAATTGTAATAAAGTCTGCCTTTTTATTGGCTTCAAGTGAGCCAGTATGTCCCATTCCTATAGCTTCTGCTCCACCTCGAGTAGCCAAAGTTAATGCAGTTTGCGCTGAGAATTTCGTAGCATCTTTATACATTCCTTTTTGTAGCAGTGCTGCTATTCTCACTTCTTCAAACATGTCAAGATTGTTATTAGATGCGGTGCTATCCGTTGCTATACCAACTTTTACTCCGGCGTCTAATAAACTAACCACATCAGCAACCCCAGAACCTAACTTTAAATTACTAATTGGATTATGAGCAACTCGTACATCATATTCCTTTAGTATCGCTCTTTCTTCATCATTTAGAACTACACCGTGAGCCATTACTGTCGGCTGATTAAATACACCTAATTTGCGAAGATGTTCAACAGGTCGGTTTGCATAACGCGTTTCAATATCTTGAATTTCATAATCTGTTTCGGATACATGAATGTGCATCATTAAATCATTTTCTTTTGCAATACGTGCACTTTCGATTAGAGCTTCTGGTGTACATGCATATGGACTATGAGGTGCAACCATCGTTGTTAGACGGCCATCAGCAAACCTTTTGTAGTCTTTTGAAAATTGCTCAGCACCTTTAAGATTCAATCTTTGCTCTTCTTCAGTTCCAAAGCTAAATATTGAATATGAAAATGCTCCTCTAATTCCAGTTTCACCAATTGTCTCCATGACAACATTTGGATCGATTCCATTTGGGTTAAACATATCTGAGAATGTTGTCGTACCCGATTTAACCATTTCTAAAATACCAAGCTGTGCACTTACAGAAGCAATTTCAGTTGTATATTGTCTTTCGATTGGCCATATTTTAGTTTCTAACCAAGGCTTTAGTAGCATGTCATCTCCTATACCACGTAAAAGCGTCATAAGAATATGAGAATGTGTATTTACAAGTCCTGGCATTACCCATTTCCCTTGAAGATTAACAACTTGCTCTGCATCCTTCATTAACTCTTCAGAATGATTTCCGACATAAGTAATGAATTGATCTTGTACAATCATCATACCGTTTTCAAAGATTTTATTTTCTTGATCCATTGTAAAAAATGTTGCATTTATATAGACTGTTTTCATTATTTTTCCTCCATAGTCATTTTCTTAATTGTGTAAAAAATAAAAAAAATCCTGATTACGAAGAAGGATGTAAATAAAATTACATTCTTTTTCGTAATCAGGATTTTACGGTTCCTGGTAGAGACCCTCATACCATATCAATGAGGTTATACAATTTTTGTATGTTGTTATATTAAAACATAATAAATGATTAGTAAGGAATGTTCAAGGATTTCTATAATTTAACAAAAAATAAAACCTATATACTCTCTATTCTAATTTCCCAAGTATTCTTATGATTTTGTGCATCGAGTAGTCTAAATCAAGTAAGTCTTCCTCATCAAGTTGACCTATTCGTTCACAAAAAATATGATAAAAATCTCCCCATCGTTTTGTGACAACTTTTTTACCTTTTTCAGTAAGTATAATTTTTACACTCCGTTTATCATTCGGATCTTGAATTTTTGATACATATTCTTTGTCTTCTAATTTCTTAATTAATGGCGTCATTTGCTGTTTAGAAATGCTTATATTTTGAGCTAACTCTGTAATTGAAATTCCATCTACTGTTTGAAACAGCTCTTCTAGTATATGACTTTGTAAATGAGTTAACTCGGACTGCTTATTCTTTAAAGAGTTTTTAGTGCCCTGCTTGTTAAACTTATTAAAAACTAGAGGAAGTAGTTGGATAAACTTCTCTGCAATTTGATTTGGATTTGAATTCATTTTATTACAAACCTTTCTAGGAAAAAATTTCAAAATTGACATATAGTAAATAAAAGTTTATTATTTACCGGAGATACAATTCGATAATATCACAATTATATAAATTAAACCAATCTAATAAGTAAATAGATATTTACTATCTAACAAAGGAGTAAAGTAGATGAATTCAACTGGATTAACTTTTGGTATCTATCCCCTTAGTGTAGCTGGTACACCTATAGGATTAGCTACAGGTCCTGATGATAATTATGAAAAAATAGCATCTGCTCTTAAAGAGCTAAAGGGTAATGTTACTCAACTTTTACCAAGAATGTATGCTGTCTATATGGGACCTGAAACAGAAGAAAGAGTATTTAACGCTTTAAATCGATATAAAAACGCAGGTTTATTAGGCGATTTAACAATTGGCTGTCTTATGGATCAAAGTCTATCACTGGACTATTGGTTACATTTTGTTCGTAAAGTTATTAAAGAATATGGCACCTTCCTTGATTCAATTCAAATCACGAATGAGCCTAATTTATCGTTTATGGATGGTTCCAAACCATATGTATTAGAAGCGCTTGTACAAGGGGTTCTAACTGTAAAAGAAGAAATTGAAAAAAGTAATTTACCGATTAAAGTTGGATTCGGCTCGGTTCCTGAGGGAGTAAAGACAGTTCCACTTTTTTGGGAAAATTTAATAAAAATGGGTGGGGATGAATTAATTCATTCAATTGATTATGTAGGTCATAATTTTTATGTGGATGTATTTGAGGAACCATTAAAAATAGAGGAAGTTGCTGTTTCAGTAGAAAACACACTTCGTAAATTTCGAAAAACATTGGATCGTAATAGTTTCCCTTCCACTCTTCCAATCCACATTACAGAGAATGGGTGGCCTACCGGGAAAAATCCATTTATACAAATCGAAAGGTCATATGAGCAACAATCGAACGTACTTGAGGTAATTATTCGAACAATCTATTCTTTGCGTCAGGAACTAAATATTACTCATTATGAATTTTTTGGTTTAAGGGATGCCGATAGTTCAAAAGACGACCTATTTCATCAATTTGGTATTATGAAGGATGATTATACTATTAAGCCTGCTTATCTCACTTTTAAAAAATTAATAAATGAATTAAGCGAGTAAATCGATTACTTCTATAAATTTGAATGAAGTTAGTCATTTCGTTAAGACTAAAACAACGAGAGTTTCACCTACTTTCTACTATCTAAATGGAGGTAATAAAATTGAGCAAAAAAAATAACCCCATCAGAAACGAAGAGCAAATGAAAATACAAGCAGACCTTAATAATCTCAATCCAGGCCATTCCGTGGATGAGCACCGTAAAATTGAAACAGCCAATATAATATTAGCTGGAGAAGAAATCAGACAACAAAATGAAAATCTATAAAAGAAATCCCTCAAAAGGTCATTTTGAGGGATTTCTTTATGGTAATAGTAAAGCACATAAAGCCACAGCAACTAAGAAAGAGAGAATTTGTCAACAGTCTTAACTCCCTCTAATATTAATAACGACATTCCCCTTCTTATGCCCTTTTTCTACGTATCGATGTGCTTCAACAATTTGTTCAAGCGGGTACTGTCGATCAATAACAGCTTTTAACTTATCCGCTTCAATAAGTGCTTTTATATAGTTTAAATCTTCATAGTTCATATTTGCTACACCAAATATGGCTTTTTTATTACCAATCAAATTACTCCAAATTGCTTGGAAATAAACTGAAAGCTTCCATACAGCACTTAATAAATAGACGCCATCTTTGTTAAGCAATCTTTTACAATTAGAAAAGGAGCTTTTACCTACCGTATCAAAAATAATGTCATAGGTTTTCTTACTCTTAGCCAGATCTTCATTTGTATAATCAATTACTTCATTTGCCCCTAAAGCCCTTACAAATTCTAAATTTGATGTACTACATAATGCGGTAACTTCTGTACCAAAATATTTAGCTAGCTGAATTGCATATGTTCCAACACTTCCTGAAGCACCATAAATGAGTACTTTTTGTCCATTTTGAATAATACTTCTCCTTAGAAACTGTAATGCAGTAAGCGCCCCAACTGGAACAGCTGCAGCTTGCTCAAACGACATATTTATTGGTTTTTTAGCTAGAACACCTTCTTCATGTAAAGAGATATATTCAGCATTTGCCCCAAAAGTAAATCCACTATATCCAAAAACTTGATCACCTGGTTTAAAATTTTTTACGTTTTTGCCAACTGTTACTATTTCTCCTGCAAGTTCACAACCTGGTATTTTATTTTTCGGCTTAGTAAGGCCAAACATAAGACGTGAAGGTAGCCAATACATATACGGAAAATCGGAACTTCGTAGTTTTACATCTCCTGCGGTCACAGTTGTTGCATGTATTTTTATTAATACTTCATCATCTTTTATTTTTGGTTTTTCAACTTCTGTTATTTGAAGAACTTCTGGTGGACCATATTTTGTACATATAATCGCTTTCATAGGTTCCTCCATTACAAACTTTAATTTAGTCATTAAAACCTATGAAAAATGATTTTTAAGTATACCTATATGTAGAAGAAAACAGTGTGATTCGAACCAAAACAAAAAAGACTAAATATAGCATATGCCATATTCAGCCTTAATCATTTTATTATAGACCTGCTTCAGTTTTTAAAACTTCTGCTTTATCAGTACGCTCCCAAGGAAGATCGATATCTGTACGGCCAAAGTGACCATAAGCAGCAGTTTGTTTGTAAATCGGACGACGTAGGTCAAGCATTTTAATAATTCCAGCTGGACGTAGGTCGAAGTTGTTGCGAATTACTTCAACTAATTTTTCTTCTGAAACTTTACCTGTACCAAAAGTATCAATAGCGATTGAAACTGGTTTAGCTACACCAATTGCATATGCTAATTGAACTTCAGCTTTATCAGCTAAGCCAGCAGCCACGATGTTTTTCGCAACGTAACGTGCAGCGTAAGCAGCAGAACGGTCAACTTTAGTTGCATCCTTACCAGAGAATGCGCCACCACCGTGACGAGCATATCCACCGTAAGTATCAACAATAATTTTACGACCTGTTAAACCAGCATCCCCTTGAGGTCCACCGATAACGAAACGACCTGTTGGGTTGATAAAGAATTTTGTGTTTTCATCAATTAACTCAGCTGGTACAACTGGTTTAATTACAAGTTCTTTAATATCATTTTCAATTTGATCTTGAGTAGCTTCTGGACCATGTTGTGTTGATACAACAATAGCATCAATACGAACTGGTTTGTTGTTTTCATCATACTCAACTGTTACTTGAGTTTTACCGTCTGGACGTAAGTAAGAAACTGTTTCATTTTTTCTAACTTCAGTTAAACGGCGAGCAATTTTGTGAGATAATGAAATTGGAAGTGGCATTAATTCAGGTGTTTCATTAACTGCAAAACCGAACATTAAACCTTGGTCTCCTGCACCGATTGCTTCAATTTCTTCATCTGTCATGCTACCTTCACGAGCTTCTAACGCTTGGTCTACACCTAGAGCGATATCTGCTGATTGCTCATCGATAGAAGTTAAAACTGCACATGTATCTGCATCAAATCCGTATTTTGCACGGTCATAACCGATTTCACGGATTGTTTCGCGAACGATTTTTGGGATATCTACATAAGTAGAAGTTGTAATTTCACCTGCAACAAGTACTAAACCTGTTGTAACTGAAGTTTCCGCTGCTACACGAGCATTCGGATCATTTGCTAAAATTGCATCAAGAATTGAATCTGAGATTTGGTCACAGATTTTATCTGGATGTCCTTCTGTAACTGATTCTGAAGTAAATAAACGACGTTGTGACATTGAGTCCCCTCCTAAATTGAATTGACGGATCTCTTTTTTCTCAACATAAGAATAAAAAGTTTGTTCCTATTCCTATGTTTCCCATTTAAGATAAAGATAACTCAGTGTAAATTACGAAATTGCCACTGTATTTAAGTTTTGAGCAAAAAAAAAGCCTTCCTCTTATCAAATATTACATGAGGAAAGGTTTCTTGGTTATTTGCCTTTCGCTCTTATCGTCCAAGACATAAAAAAAAGTCTTGCATCAGGTTCAGCACCTTTCACTAAAAGTGAGGTTGCTGGGCTTCGTAGGGCCTGTATCCCTCCACCTACTCGGGATAAGAGAGTATCCGTATGAAAAGTATCATATTAAAATTTCACTTTCTTGTCAACAATTTTCATCATAACATAGACATAATTCTACAATAACTTTATCTCTACATTCATTTCTATTTAATGGGAAATTACTAATTATTATATTTACATTTAAATAACTTACTTCATTTAATAAGTAAATTTTACTCAAATTTATTTTTTAATCAAATTCATAACACATTTTGCTAACTAATAGTATACACTATTAAAATAAATGTGTTATACTATTTATCGAGATACCTACATGGCAGACAAATTATATTTAAAGGATGGTATTAGTATATGAAGACAGTTGATGTAAACTTTGAATTAAACGAATTACTTATTAGTAATCAAATGTATAACCAACTAAGCGTTTCTGAGTTAGTTGAAAAAGTCCTAACAAGACAAGAAGGAATTTTAACGTCAACAGGAGCAGTTAGCGTTTCAACAGGCAAATATACTGGACGTTCACCTAAAGATAAATTTATTGTTAAAGAGGCATCTGTTGAAAGTTTAATCGATTGGGGTTCAGTAAATCAACCAATCTCTGCTGACGTATTCGAAAAATTATATAGCAAAGTACTTAACTACTTAAAAGATCGTAACGAATTATTCTTATTTAAAGGATTTGCTGGTGCTGACACTGAATATCGTTTACCTATCCAAGTAATTAACGAATTTGCATGGCACAACTTATTTGCTCATCAATTATTTATTCGCCCAACTGAGCAAGAGCTTCAAACGCATGAAGCAGAATTTACAATTGTTTCTGCTCCGACATTTAAAGCAGACCCTGTAGTTGATGGAACAAATTCAGAGGCATTTGTTATTGTATCATTTGAAAAGAAAATTATCTTAATTGGTGGTACGGAATATGCTGGAGAAATGAAAAAATCTATCTTCTCAATCATGAATTTCCTATTACCACAAAATAATGTATTACCAATGCACTGTTCTGCTAACGTTGGTAGTGAAGGCGATGTAGCATTATTCTTTGGACTTTCAGGAACTGGTAAAACAACATTATCTGCAGATGCAGATCGTAAGCTAATCGGTGATGATGAGCACGGTTGGTCAGATAATGGTGTATTCAATATTGAAGGCGGTTGCTACGCTAAATGTATCAATTTAACATTTGAAAAAGAGCCACAAATTTTCTCTGCAATTAAATTTGGTACAGTTTTAGAAAATGTTGTTGTTAAATCTGATAGCCGTTTAGCTGACTATGATGATACAACTTTAACAGAAAATACTCGTGCTGCATACCCAATGCAAGCAATTCAAAATATCATTGAGCCGAGCGTTGCTGGACATCCACATGCAATTATCTTTTTAACTGCTGATGCATTTGGAGTATTACCTCCAATCAGTAAATTAACAAAAGAGCAAGCTATGTACCACTTCTTAAGTGGATTTACTAGTAAATTAGCAGGTACTGAGCGTGGTGTTACTTCTCCACAAGTAACATTCTCAACATGTTTCGGATCACCATTCTTACCGCTTCCAGCTGTAGAATATGCAAAAATGCTTGGTGAAAAAATTGAAAAACATAATGTAAATGTATTCTTAGTAAACACTGGTTGGACTGGTGGAGAATACGGCGTTGGTAAACGTATGAATCTTTCTTACACAAGAGCAATGGTTCACGCTGCACTTGAAGGTGATTTAAACAACATTGAAACTACACAAGATGAGTTTTTCGGGTTAGCAATTCCAACCCATGTACCTGGTGTACCTGATAGCGTATTAGTTCCTTCAACAACTTGGGAAGACAAATCAGCTTATGATCAAAAAGCTCTTGAATTAGTAACTAAATTCAAAGAAAACTTCAAAAAATTTGAAGGCTTTGATGCAAAATTAGCTGAACTTGGTGGACCTTTAAAATAATCTAATAATGTAAAATGTAAGGGCTGTCCAAAAAGTCATCATTATGACTTTTTGGCAGCCTTTTTTATTTAACAATCTTCAAATAACTAATTAAAAGGAAATTCATTACATTTAAAGAATAAGATTAAAGTATCATTAAATTTAACTGAACATCATTAATAATCACCAGTTATTAATCGAATTAAATGGAGGATTAAAATGAGATCCTTAAAGATATTAACCCTGATTTTTTCATTTACTGCAATTTTATTAACTACCTTTTTTTTATATAATACTAGTTCTTCTTCTAAAAAATTAGATAAGCATGATTCACTATCTTCTAAAGAAAGTGAACCCATTATTGAATCATTATCCAAAAGGTATTATGAAATCAAAGATTCTACGAATAATCAATTACTTTATGGAGTTGAATATTATTTGGCCTTATCAGTACCAGATCGTTATAAAAACGATATAAAAAATGCTCGAATAGAAATCCTACTACCTAAAAAAGTCCAATCAATATTTGGAATCAATATTGAAGAAATAAATCATAATGAAGTATACGAAATTATAAATGGTAGAGCGGTTTTTAATATCTCTAGTTCTATAGCTACCTCAAATATGACAATAAATCAGAAAAATTATCTTAAAAATAACAATGGTCTCTACACTATAAAAATTTATTCTAATAAAAATAAATTAATAAAAAGCGATGTTTTAAAAGTACAAAATATTAATAAGAATTGAAAAAAATGAGCCAATCTTCGGCTCATTTTTTATTTTTTCATTAGATTCTTATTTTTCAGCTGGTCTATTCCCCATAGAAATAGAGATACGGTTCCAACTGTTAATTTGATTGATTATGAATACAAGATTTACATATTCTGCTTCGTTAAAGTGTTTACTTACACGATTATATAGTTCTTCAGATACACCTTTATTCGAAATTTGTGTAATATGCTCAGTTAACTCTAAAGCTGCTTTTTCTGCATCTGTGTAAAAATCGCAATCTTTCCATGCACTAATACAGTATAAACGTTGTTCAGTTTCTCCTATTTCTCTCGCTTCAGAAGTATGCATGTCAAGGCAAAATGCACAACCATTTATTTGTGAAGCGCGAATTTTAATAAGTTCACGAAGTTTATGGTCTATACCAGTTGCTTTAATAAATTTTTCCATTTCCATCATTATTTTAAGTGCTTCTGGTGCTAATTTTGAATAATTAATTTGTTTTTCCATTTTAATTCCCCCTAAAAAAGTAAATTCTAAAAATAATTAAATTAAATGTCGTTTTTGGAAATACATAAATTAGCGACAAATTTAATCGCCGATTTATATTATCCATATTAAAACGTTTATTTCATTCTGTCAAACTTCTTTTAACTTAGAATTGCTCCTAAAAAGTAAATGTTTGACAAAGAAATAAAACATTTCTAAGATTAATTAAAAATAATCTCATTTATGAAGAAGGTGTTTTAATGCAGTATAGCGTTGGAGTTGAGTATGCACTTCATTGCCTTGTTTATCTAATTGACACTCCAGAAGATTCTCCGATTGGAATAAAAGACCTTTCCTTCTTTCAAGGTGTTTCAGATACATATCTTTCAAAGATTTTTAGCAAGCTATCTAAGGCTGGTATTGTCAGTTCAGTTCCAGGAGTTAAAGGTGGATTTAAACTAGCTAAATCTCCAGAAGAAATTTCTTTTTGGGATGTAATTGAAGCAATTGAAGGTTCTAAGCCTATATTTCAATGTAAAAATATTAAAGATAACGGCTATCTTTTTAGAGAAAAAGGTTGCACTCCTAGTGCCACCTGCACAATTAATTTAGTCATGCTCTCTGCCGAAGAAAAAATGCATGAGTATTTACGCAGTAAAACACTGTCATGGTTAAACAAAGAATTAGAAAGTGTTTTGCCTAACGAAATACGTGAAGATACTAGAAACTATTTTTCAAAGAGTAGATAAAAACCTCTCTAATTTCCTAAAAAGGAAGTAAGAGCGGTTTTTCTTTTTTAACCAGCTTATCCTGTACACCCTAGATAACCGGGCGATTTTAGCACAGTCAGTACTCCGCATTCACCCATTTTCTCCTATTGCATAGGCTAATTGTATATTTTCGATTAGGAGGGATTAAATGAAAATCAAATGGCTCGTTATTTTGTTTTTATTAGTTGCTTCTATTTTAGGTGGATGTTCGAAAGATAAACCTAAAGATGGTACCACAAAAGTGAGAGTTGCAGAAGTAACGCATTCATTATTTTATGCACCTCAATATGTGGCCATTAGTGAAGGCATCTTCAAAAAGCATGGATTGGATGTTGAAATAACAACTACTGCTGGTGGAGATAAAACGATGACTGCTGTATTGTCAAACGGTGCAGATATCGGATTAGTTGGGCCAGAAACAACTATCTATGTATACGCTCAAGGCGCAAATGATCCAGTAAAAAGCTTTGCCCAATTGACTCAAACTGATGGAACATTTCTAGTAGCTAGAAATCAAACTGTACCATTTAATTGGGATCAACTAAAAGGCAAAACATTTTTAGGTCAAAGAAAAGGTGGAATGCCACAAATGGTTGGCGAATATGTCTTAAGTAAACATGGGATCGATCCACATAAAGATTTGAACCTTATTCAGAATATTGACTTCGCAAATATTGCGAATGCATACGCTTCAGGTACTGGTGAGTATGTTCAATTGTTTGAACCTACAGCAAGTATTATGGAAAAAGAAGGAAGAGGTAAAATTGTTGCTTCATTCGGCTTGGAGTCTGGAAAAGTTCCTTACACTGCTTTTATCGCAAAAGAAAGTTATTTGAAGAAGAATGCTAAAACAGCTCAAAAATTTACAGATGCAATTTATGAAGCTGAACAATGGGTTGATACTCATTCTGCAGAAGAGATTGCAAAAAGCGTTGCACCATTCTTTAAAGATACACCTTTAGACATTTCAATTAAAGTTATCGATCGTTATAAGTCTCAAAATTCTTATTCAACAAATCCAATATTAGAAGAAGATGAGTGGAATAATCTTCAAAAGATTATGAAGAACTCTGGTGTATTACCAAAAGAAGTTCCACACTCAGTTTTAGTTGATACAAAATTTGCCGAAAAATCTACGGAGAAGTAGTAGGTTAACAAAATGAGTTATCTAACAGTTAATGATATTTCTCATGTATTTTTATCGAAGGAAAAGGCAATTAAAATATTGGATGGCTTAACATTTGAAGTTGAAAAAGGTGAATTTGTATCTGTATTAGGTCCAAGTGGCTGTGGAAAAAGCACACTTTTATCGATCATTTCTTCATTACTTACACCATATGACGGTTCAGTAAAGTTTAAAGGTAAGCCTTATGATATAAAATCGGGAGAAATTGGTTACATGCTTCAGCATGACTATTTATTCCCTTGGAAAACAATTAAAGAAAATATATTTCTAGGTCTTCAGATTCTAGATAAGGATACCGAAGAAAATAAAAATCGAACGCTAGAATTGCTAAAGGAAGTTGGATTAAAGGATTATGAAAATGCGTATCCAAGAGAATTATCTGGTGGGATGAGACAACGCGTTGCATTAGTGAGAACTCTTTCTACAAGCCCATCAATTGTATTATTAGATGAACCATTTTCCGCTCTAGACTATCAGAATAAAGTAAAGCTTGAAGAATTAGTTTTCAATTTATTTAAGAAGTTAAATACTACTGCTATCTTAGTAACTCACGATATTGAAGAAGCGGTAGCTATGTGTGATCGGGTTATTACACTAACAAATGCTCCTACAAAAATATCAAAAATTTTCAATTTACCAGAAGAATTACGTATTCGCTCTCCTTTTGAAACACGACACCAATCACTCTTTTCTTCTTATGTTTCTGCGATTTGGAAGGAGTTGGAGAAACGTGGATAAAGTAAATGACGAACTAAAATCTTATCACGCCAGTATCATCAAAAAAAATCGACGCAAAAAGCTACTCATATTTTTCGTCCAACTATTAATTATAATTATCTTTTTTATAGCTTGGGAGCTTTTAAGTCATCGAAAAATAATTGATCCATTATTGTTTAGTTCACCTACTAAAATTTTCGATTTACTCCGTGCAAAATTAGGAGATGGCTCTATTTATCATGATGCTATGACAACTATCACTGAAACACTCGTTGGATTTATTTTAGGAACAATTCTTGGGATCATTCTGGCAATCATACTTTGGTGGTATCCATTTGCCTCAAAGGTACTTGATCCATTCTTAGTAGTCTTTAATGCCATGCCAAAAGTCGCTCTTGGTCCAATCATTATCGTCATTTTTGGCCCCTCATATTCGTCCATAATCGCAATGGGGATCATTATAAGCTTTGTCATAACAGCGCTGGTAATTTATCAAGCCTTTTTACAGGTAGATGAAAATTACGTAAAAGTGATTAAAAGTTTTGGTGCTACAAAAACTCAAATCTTTAAAAATGTCATCTTTCCTGCTAGTATACCTACCGTCATTTCAACATTAAAAGTAAATGTCGGATTAGCTTGGGTAGGAGTGATTGTCGGAGAGTTCTTAGTTTCAAAAAACGGTCTTGGCTATTTAATCGTATATGGCTTCCAAGTATTTAATTTCACTCTTGTTCTAATGAGCGTATTAATCATAAGTGTATGTGCTGCTTTGATGTATATTATTGTTGAATATATTGAGAGAAAAACAATAAAGAAGTAATTTGGAGTAATATGAGAAAAAGTATAGGAACATAAAAAAGCTCACTTAATTTAGTGAGCTTTTTTCCACGCTGTTGAAAAACAACCTTGTCAATTAACTTACCAAATTTTCATAAAGGAGTAGAGTGATGTTGATTTCCACAACAGGATGCTCGCTTTCCATGGGGCGAGATTCTTTAGCCTTCCCGCTAATCCCATAGGAGTCGAGCACTC
>NZ_NUQC01000031.1:0-38120 GCF_002585125.1 Bacillus sp. AFS029533
TTTCCATTACAGGATGCTCGCTTTCCATGGGGCGGGATTCTTTAGCCTCCTCGGCAAGCCTGCGGGGTCTCAGCCTTCCCGCTAATCCCATAGGAGTCGAGCACCCCTTTAGTTCCAATCAACTTATTCATAAAAAAAAGTCTGCAATAAACCCTAATCAAAAAGCCTTTACTTAGAGTAACCTAACCGTGGTGTATTAATAAGCTTATAGGTCAACTAATATTGAACTTTAATTAAACCAATCAACTGAATTTGTTTTCTAATAATTTGCTCATAATATTTTTAACTTCAGAAAAAAATCATTACTAGTGATTTTGAATCATAAAATTGCTTAAAATATTAACATTTAAAACCAATGATATATCATCCAAAAAATGATTATATATAAATAAGTTCAATTTAATGTCGTATTCCCTATTGACTATTTTATATTCGACTTTATGTTAAACAATTTGCAAGCTAAAATTGGTTGGACCAACGGCTTCGTGCATCTTAAAAATCTTCATTAAATACCTATTTATAATTTGGAAACTGAATCGGTATATTTAATATATGTTCTGGTTGGCCGTCTTTTGCACTTGCTACATATAGTGTAAGTACTCCATTTGGACTTGTTGGTTGATTATAATTAATTACTAGTTTAAAGTTCCCCCATTCTGGAGCACCCATATCAGCCATTGTGTGACCTTCGGCTAATACATTATGGCCATCTTCTATTCGATAAAGAAATGTTGCTTCAAAAACACTAGCTTTCCCTTCAACAATTAACACATTCTTACCTGTTGTGTCATTTACGACTGAAGTGACTTTAAATGCATCGTTTTCAACTGGTGTAAAGGCTTTAACTGGTGGCTTAGTTTCATCCTTTTTTGGCGGATTATTATTTCCCTTATCTGGTGTATTTCCTTTATCAGTATTTTTGTCTTTATCTGGTGTATTGCCCTTATCAAGTTGTGATGACTGATCATCCTTTTTGCCATTACCGTAGTCACTTGACTGACAGCTTGTAAAACAGAATATGCTTAAAATGATAAGTCCAATAAATAAAAGTCTTCTCATTCTATTAATCACCTCTAAAATAATTTATTGATGTAGATTAAATATTGTTCTGAATCAAACTATTTATTTTTTACAAAAGATGAAATGCATTTTTACCGAGTGGACTTCTAAGAAAAGGAATGAATTTTTAAACACATTAAAAGAATGTACTAGCAAGTTGTATTACGATTGGTAAAGTTAGACTACTTAATATAGTTGAAGTAATGACAGTTTGTGCTGCAAAATTTGCATGTGGACCTTTGAATGATAGTAATGCACTATTTCTTGAACTTGGGAAGGCACTACCTATAAAAAGGGCTTTTGCAACCACACCTTCAAAACCGAAAATTTTTATAAGGGCAAATGCAATAATTGGACCACCAATCAATCTTAAGAAGTTACTAATCGCTAAATTGTTCCAGCTAATTTCTTTCCCCGATTCAGCTAATTGAGCTCCAAGTGTAATTAACGCAAATGGGGCAAATGATTCAGTAATAGGATTTAAAATGGTAACCAATTCATGATTTAATTTCACATGAGATAGTTGAAGAATAAAGCCAAGTACTACACTATATATGATTGGTAGCTTTAGCATTTTCATAATTGCTTCTTTCATTTGAACTGAAGCCTCTGCATTATATACCCCAACAGTAAATGTCATGATATTTTGAAACAAAACGATTAAAACTCCAATACTCAATGCAAAAGGATCATTTTTAAAAACTAACGCATTTACTGGCAATCCAAGATTTCCTGAATTATTTAACGCGATGCTATTCGCAAATGTACCTTGCATAGATTTTTCAATTCCTCGCCATCTACATATTAATGTTGAAATTAGCGACATAAAGACAAATTGAATAACCAAGTAAAATAAAACAATACCTGCAACTTTACCAGATAACGGACTATCATATATTTTCATAAATACTGCGACTGGAAGAAATAAATAAACTAAGAGGGTTGTTAAAGTACGTAAGTGAAGTTTAAAAAGGCGATTAAATAAATAACCTAATAAAACATAAAAAAATAGAGGAAGCATAACTTCTAGTAGTAATTTTATTACCATTTCTTTTCCTTCTTTCAGATGATCAACCGCTTATTATTATCTCTACATATCTCGGTTAAAAATTTTTTCCTTTTGTTTCTGAAACTCATTTTCTGTGATTACCCCGTCATTTTTTAATTTACTTAATTTACGAAGTTTCACTTCAAAGTCCTCTTTCTCTCTTGTAATATACTCTTCAACATTTACTTCATAATTAGATATACCACGATTACTAAAAACGTTGTATCCATTGATTATGGTAATCATTAACGCAATTCCGATCCATATCAATCCGATCAAACCAGCTTTTGGTATTACAATCGTAAAACCGAGGACAATAAAAATAATGCCAATCATTAAACCAAAAAATGACTGCCCTTTACTTGGTTTAACTCGAATCTTTCTCAAGTTTCCACCTCTTTTCATTTTAAAGTTAAATTCTGAATGAAATAGAAGCTTTGATCTTAAAATTAAATAAAATATTATTTTGCTTTCGAAATAACTATATTCGACAAATTATGTTTAAATACCTATTGCAAAAATAAAAAACCACCTATTTAGGTGGAATTTTTATTTTTTTTATCACGTTATTTAAAATGATTTAACAACATTTTTTCAAACTTCTATCAACGAGTTATTTTGAAAATTTTTCTTTCCATTCACTTAAATACAAAACCTCATTTGTTTTTACTGATTCTCCATCAAGTAGCGAAATAAACTCTAAACTATTTCCATCAGGATCTCGGAAATAAACACTTGCTGCTGGCATCCAAGTATGTACTACAGGTTCAATTGGATTTAATCCAAAAAAGTTTTCAGTTGGTTTTATCCCTCTCACTTTAAGCCATTCAATACTATTCTCTAGTTCATAAAGACTTACGCCAAAAGCAAAGTGGCCTTTGTGAAATTCCTTACCTTTCTCTACCTCCCAAAGTCCGAGCATTTGTTTGCCTTCACCAATAAAAAAGAAAGCAACTCTTCTTCCTTCAATTTTATGAGCGAGCTTAATACCTAGTTTTTCGTAAAACATAATGGATTCTTCTAAATTTCTCACTTCTAAATGAGTTTCATATATACTTTTAATCATCGCTTTTTCTCCTCTCATCAGAATAAAGTAATTTCGTAAGTATTTATATTTTAGCATTAGGCTATTTATTATAAAAAATTCTGAATTTACAACTCCTCGAGAATATCTCCAAGATGATATGATTTAATTAACTTTAATTCCAATTGTAAGGAGGTTTGTAAGTGATCTTCCAATCAAATAAGCTTACTATTCGTCAATTAAAAGAAAGTGATGTTCCCCTTCTAGCAAAATGGCTTTCGAATCCAAAAGTTCTTCAATATTATGAAGGTCGTGATCATCCGTTCGACGATGAAAAAGTAAAAAATATATTTTTTACGAAAGATCCCTCTATTCAAATGTGTATTGTAGTTTATGAAAATATTGAGATAGGCTATATACAATTTTATAAATTAGACAATGAATCAAAAATTGAATATGGTTATGAAAATACAAGTGAAGTTATTTACGGAATGGATCAATTTATTGGTGAAATTGATTTTTGGAATCGTGGAATTGGAAGTTTACTTGTCTCATCGATGGTGAAATACTTAGTGAATAAACAAAACGCAAAAAAAGTAGTAGTAGATCCACAAACATGGAATGTACGTGCGATTAAATGCTATGAAAAATGTGGATTTAAAAAAATTCGATTACTTCCGAAACATGAGTTACATGAAGGCGAACATAGAGATTGTTATGTGATGGAGTACGTTTCAGACTAAATTTTCATCACAAATTGCTAAGACATTTTTGAATAGATTATCATTGGAGATATAATGGTTAACTACTGGCAATTAATAAGGGATCTCTCACTATTTGAGAAATCCCTCATAATCTAATATTTTTAGTTATTGAACAAAAACTTGTTTTAAAGGTTGATCGGCTGGTCCTTCTAATACTTCGCCATAAATTGAAAACCTTGAGCCATGGCAAGGACAATCCCATGATTTTTCACCATTATTCCACTCGACCTCACAACCTAAATGAGTACAAGTTGTATCTACACAATGAACTTTACCATTTACATCTTTATATGCTCCAACTCTTTTACCATCTAGTGTTACAACTGAGCCCTCATCATTGTATAACTCTTCTATTTTTCTAGAAACAGGCTCTAATTTTCCTTCAATTAAATGTTTAGCTACATCTAGGTTTTGCATTAAGAAATGCTTGATACTAGGGTCTGCTTGAAATCTCGAAGGAGTGAACACATCAGCATCAACAGCTTCTTTTCCTAAAATTAAATTACTTATTAACTGCGCAGAGACTGTTCCACTTGTCATCCCCCATTTACGGAAACCAGTGGCTACGTAAATATTTTGATGTTTTGACGATAGTCTACCAATATAAGGCATTTTATCTAAAGTAATTAAATCTTGGGTAGACCATCTGAATAATACATCTTCAATTCCAAAGGTTTCTTCCCCAAAAAGTTTTAAATTTTCATAAAAACTCATAGTACGAGTTTCTACTCCAGTTTTATGACTTTCTCCACCAATTAGTACTAGTTCTTCATTATTAAATTTAAAGGATCTTAGAGACCTTTTCGGATTTTCCGCACTTATGTACATGCCTCCTGGATATGCTGTTTTTACTTTTGCAGCTAAGGCATATGAACGATCTGCATGTAATTTCGTAAAAAAGAATTGATTACCATCGTAAAAAGGAAAATGGGATGCACTTACCACATGCTTACATTTTATTTTTCTTCCACTTTGAGTGACTACGACTGGGGTGTTACCTGTTTCAACGTCAATAACGACAGTTTCTTCATAAACCTTTAATCCGTTTTCAATTGAAGCTTTTAATAAATGAATCAAGTATTTTAGTGGGTGAAACTGAGCTTGATCCCTCATTGTAATCGAATATTTTGTATCAAAGGGTAATAATGTTTTTACTGCTCCAAATGAGTCGATTCCTAATTTTTCATAAGCTTTCAATTCATTTTCTAGATTCCTTACATAATCATCTGAAGTCGTATAAATGGTTGCATCTTGTGTCTCATAATTACATTCTATTTGATTATCACTCGTATATTTTTTTATAAAATCCATTGCATTTTTAGTAGAATGATAAAAGATTTTTGTCTTTTCTAATCCAAAATGTTGGATTAGCTCATCATATATTAAATCATGCTGTGCTGTTACTTTTGCAGTCGTATGGCCCGTTGTTCCATTAATTATTTTATTCGCTTCAATTAAAGCGACCTTCATACCCGCTTGTGTTAAAAAATATGCGGTTGAAATTCCCGTAATTCCGGCACCAACGATTACAGCATCAAACTCTTCATCATCGTTAAACGGAACAAAAGTAGGAATATTTAGTCCACTTCTCCATATTGGCTTTGAATGCTTCGGCAAGCCATTATAATCAATCTTTTCATTCATCTTTGAATACCTCCATTTATGTTATGTGGTTATTATTACCAAATTGATGGATGTTCATTAAACTAACTTTTCAATACTACTATTTAGTAAATATTGTTAAAATGGAGATAATGATGAATGCTTATCTAACAAAGTAAAAAATTAAGTAAAGAAGGTAATTTACATGGCTTATAGAATAAAAGACACTTTAATTTCTGAAACTGATTTAAAAAATAGAGTAAAAGCACTTGCCAATCAAATTGAACATGACTTTAATAACGAACCACTAATCCTTGTAGTTGTTTTAAAAGGATCATTTGTATTTGCAGCAGATTTAGTTCGTGAAATGAAAAGTAATATTAATGTAGACTTTATTTCTGTTTCTAGCTATAGTAATCAAACTGAATCAACTGGAAAAGTAAGATTGTTAAAAGATTTAGATGAGAATATCACAGATAAAAACGTGGTAGTAATTGAAGATATCATTGATAGTGGTCTAACATTGCACTTTTTACGTGACCATCTTCAAATGCATAAGCCAAAGTCGATTAAGATTTGTACTTTATTAGATAAACCTGAAAGAAGAAAAATCGATCTACCAGTTGATTATGTAGGTTTTGTCATTCCAGATGAGTTTATTGTTGGCTATGGAATTGATTATGCACAGCAGTATCGAAATCTACCGTATATCGCAACAGTAGAAGAATATTAATTTAATTTTAAAAATGCCGTTTGATTTTTTTATCAAACGGCTTTTTTTTATTTCTTGTTAACTTTTTTATTAATTAAGTCGATTAGTAAGTTTCGATCCTCTGGAAAACTAAGCTCTAACTCAATAATTTCATCTGCTGATTTCCAAGCAATATCATATATTAATTGATCAGGGTCTTGAATTTTAGCATAGCCACCAATAATTCTAACTTCAAAATAATGTACTTCTACTTGAAAACCATACGAGATTCTATCTTTAATAAACAATTGCTTAATTATTTCAACTTCATATCCTGTTTCTTCGAGTAGCTCTCTTTTACAACACTCTTCAATCGATTCATTTTGTTCTAAACCGCCTGATGGAGCAGCCCAAAGCTTATGTTCGTCAGGCTTGCCTTGAAGTACCATTAATATCTGCCCTTTATGATTAATACAAATACCCGTTGCCCCAATCCATTTCTCCATGAATAGTCACCTCTTTTAGTTACTTTATATAATCTAGCTATTCGATCATTTAATATTTTATCTTGTTGAATACGGTCCCTTTGATATTTATATAATTTCTTGGGAAAAATAACTCAAAATTAGTAAACGGGGTGAATTTATGAATCGCAAATTACTACTCATTTTCTTGATCGTTGTTTGTTTAATTATTCCGAACTATAGTTACGCGGAAACTACTGCTAAACCATTAAAAATTGCGTTTATTCGCGATGGATTTGTTTGGATAAAAATAAATAATAAAGAGGAAAAAATAACAAAAGCAAAAGGGGTTTATACGAATCAACCCGAGTGGTCATTTGATGGAAATTATTTAATGTACCAAAAAGAAATACCTACTGGTCCTACAGCATCATATCCTACTCGCTCAGAAATATGGATTTATAATATGAAAACAAAAAAAGAACAAAGGATCATTTCCGATGGTGAGAATCCAAAATGGTCCCCTACTAAAAATATTTTTGCATTTCTAGATAGTGGTGTGTTGAACGTTTCTGATTTTAAAAATTTTTACAATATTGCACTAGGTGTTGATGATTATAATTGGATTCCAAACGGTAAAGGCTTTATAGCTTCATCAGCCGCAGCACTAAATCCGGACGGTTGGACAAACCCAGTTTTATATAAAATCACTTTACCAAATGATTTAAAAAATATTTCTAGCGCAACAAACACTGTAAAACAATTTTTCGTTGTCCCTAAAACCTTAACAAAAGGCAATACTTCCATTCCGTCCATAAATGCGTCAACATTTCAATTTTCGCCTGATCAAAAATGGATCTCTTTTATCGTTAACCCAACAGCTTCTTGGTCTATGGATAGCGACATGCTTTGTATCATTTCTTCAGATGGAAAAGTTTTTGAAGTTCAAGATGAAATTATTTTACATTTAGATAATCCAAAATGGGCTCAAACTAAAAATATATTAGGATACATTGCAGGTGGAGGCAGATTAGTTTTCGGCTACAAAAATAAGAAGATGAATATTACTGAAATGCCTGCATTTACATCAACAAATTTAACACCGCCACATTACGCTGAATTAGGATTTACATGGTGTGATGATACATCGATTGTTGTTTCAAGAGTAAAAGAAAGTGAGTGGTCAAATGATGAAAAGAAACGACCAAAACCATCATTAAATGTGATTAATCTTTCTACTCATAAACAATTAAAAATAACGAATCCACCAACTGGAAAAGGCGATTATAATCCAGTCTACTCTAAGACTACCAATAAAATAACGTGGACTAGAAAAGGCGAATTAGATGTTGTCGGTAATGTATGGATCGCCAATCTGGATGGTAGTAAACCTGAAATTTTATTAAAAAATGTTAGTTCATATTCTATTTTTGAGAGGTAAAAAGGATGAGGATGAAATTTTTCATCCTTTTTCTATTTCAAGACCATTAACGAAGCAATCAATTTGTAAAACTGGTACTACTTTAAAATGGTTTAATTGACTACAATGCGTAACATCTTCTTCAAAGCCCTTCATTCTCAGTTCTCTTCCACTTCCGCATTCCCAAATCAATTCTTTAATTTTATGTTTTGAGTGAAGAAACGCGCCAATACAAACTTCCGCTTCTGGTGATTTTGTTCCTTCTAATTCTGACAAAATTGCTCCTGCTCCTAAATAATCTTCAATAGAAGGTCGCAACGCATCCTCATTTTCATGTAAATCATTCCAAACTTCACCGCACGGAATGACTGTTATATTAACATTTTTTTCTTTTTTTAGGCGATTAGCCAAACTTGCAACCGCAGAAGCATTAAGTAAAGAACCAATCAATAACGCTGGCACCTTTGAAGCGATCCATGAACAAAATGCCCCATTTAGAGAACATAAAACAAATTTATGATTGGCATGACGTTCATTAAATGAGACCGGCGAAAGTGTTGCCTTCCCTAAAACTGCCGCTTCATTTCTTCCTAAAATATACTCCGCTCCAATCTTTTTAGCATAAGCTTTCCCATCTAAATTTGGTGGATATGGATAGACGATTGCTTTTTGAAATACTGCTGAAACAACAGTCGATGAAAAACTAAGAACATCAACAATAATCGTTATATCCCCGCGTTCCGCTGCTTCCCTAGCTCCCCTTTTTCCCCACTCTACACGACATTCATAATTTGATTGATCGAACATGTTCTCATTCCCCTTTATTAATCTTTTAAAATCGTCATACATAGAAAAAGCAATACTCTTTTAAAGTATTGCACTAGTGTGGAGACAAAGTATTAGATTTTCAGACTTATTGCAAATGTTTGACTAGCAGTCTGAAACGATTAACGATATGTAACTTCTGTATACCCTAGGCTATTTTTAGTTGTCTTCATTGGCTTATTAGGATAATAAAAGACTAAATCTTTATAATTCATCTTATATTTACTTGTTTTAAAGTACTTGTTCAAATACACAGTTCTCATCTTTTCACCATCTACATAAATTGCTTTTCCTTGAGGGCGATCTTTATCAAATCCATAAATTAGATAATCATTTAAAAAATGCATTCCCTTCCCATCTCCGGCATACAAATGCTCTGCACCTGAAATCGAAGCAAAATTCATATTTAAAAACGATGATGTTTTAAATATATATATACTATGCGGTATATTAGTAATACATAGAATGTATGGACTATTCGGGATTTTAACCAATTCATAGTCCACTTTTTTAAGTTCTGGTAAATCCTTATGAATAGCGAAACTAACAGCCTTTTCTTTTGAATTAAAATTTATTGATATGTAAGTAAATATGCTCACTAACGCTATAAAAATTAGCACATATGTAATAACTTTTTTATTCATATAAAACTTCCTTATTTAGAAATTAATTTTATTCAGGAAAAGAGCATACACCTAAACGATTTCCTTCTAAATCTTTGAATTCAAACCATTTAAATGTTCCATCTTCATTTAATTTCTCTACTTCTACATCATGTTCTTTTAAATGATTATAAGCTTGTTCGATATTTGGAGTATAAAAATTAAAACTCATATGCTTATTTGGATTTTCTAGTTGATTAGTTTTTCTAACTAAAGTTAATGGTGTTTCGCCAATATTTAATGCTGCATATCCATTTATCGGATCATTCCATCTAACCGTAAAACCCAATACCGAGCAATACCAATCTACTGCTTTCTCAAAATCAATTACTTGCAGAAAAACTGTATCAATTCTTTTAAAATGCTCTGACATAGCTAAGTCCTCCTTTTTTACTACACACTATTTATTCAACACTTATAAACTATTTCCTTTTATATTTCATGCTAAAAATAAAGGGATTTTACTGTAATTAGTCAATTATTTATAAATATTGAAACTAGAAATTGGAGGGGAAATTTTTGATAAAGATTGTTAAAGTAAAAAAAGCCGAAGAATCAAAATTACATAATTTGATGCAATTTTATATTTATGAATTTACTAAATATCTTCCAGTAATTAAACTCGGAGAAAATGGATCTTTTCATAAGTTTAACTTAGAAAAATACTGGCAGGAACAGGATTATCACGCTTTTTTTGTGTTGAATAAAGAAGAATTAATCGGTTTCGCTTTGATTGAAACTTTATTAGAATCCAATTCAAATTGTATAGAAGAGTTTTTTATAATTGAAAAATATAAAGGGCATGGTTTTGGTAAAAAGGTAGCAATAGAACTTTTCAATCTGTTTCCTGGAAAATGGAGTATCTCACAAATTGAAAAAAATGAACCTGCTAAGGCATTCTGGAGAAAAGTAATTAATTATTATACAAAAGGGAATTTTACTGAAAGAATTGATGAGAATAAAAAGACAATTCAAGAGTTTGATACAGGTGAAATGATAGAAAATTAATTTAAATTAAAGCCACCTTTTAGGTGGCTTATTTAATTTGCTTTGAAATTATAAAGTGGTTTAATGACTTTAATAACTTCGATTGCATCCTTAGTATTTTCAATGATTTCTTTCATTTCCTTATAAGCCATTGGACTTTCGTCAAGTGTACTCTCTAAAACTGAAGTACTCCAAACATCCTTCATGGTTTCTTTAAATTCATCAAGCGAAAGAGTTGCCTTTGCTTTTGAACGACTAAGAATTCGACCTGCACCATGAGGAGCCGAATAGTTCCAATCTGGATTTCCTTTTCCAATTGCAATTAAACTTCCATCTCGCATGTTGATCGGAATCAATACTTTCTCACCTTTTTGAGCGGAAATTGCCCCTTTACGAAGAATCATATTTTCGATATCAATATAATTATGGACAGTCGTAAATTGTTCAACAACTGTTAAATCCATATTCTTTACGATTTCATCCATCATTGCCTTCCGGTTCCATAAAGCATATTCTTGGGCAATTGCCATATCATGCATATATCGATCAAACCAAACTCCTTCTAAATAAGCTAAATCCTTTGGAATATATTGCGACGGAAGACTTTTTAAAGCAGTCTCAATTTCTTTTTCACGGCCTTCATCCCTTAATTGCTGAATGACTTTAGAACGATTTTCTGACTGGCTTTTTAATAATTCATACGCTTTTTTCTGATAAAATTCCGCTACAACTTTACCTAAATTTCGGCTTCCAGAGTGAATAACAAAATAAATATTTCCGTCTTCGTCAACATTGCACTCAATAAAATGATTTCCGCCACCAAGTGAACCTAAGCTAAGCTTTGTTCTTGTTTCATTTAATTCTTTAAAGCAGTGCAGCTTTGAAAAATCAATTTTCTTCACAAACTCATGCTTATTATTTCGAATTGAAAACCCTGATGGAACATGTTTACGAATGACTGCATCTAGTTTTTGAAAATCAATTTCTTTTTGTGAAACTCTTATTGTTTCCATTCCGCAACCTATATCGTACTTTAACCTCTAATTTCTTAGAGAGTGGACTATACCTTCTCTACAATCATCGGAGTATGCAGCTCCTTTTGTAGGCTCGCCGTGTTAATTATTCTATCCGACATTAGAAGGAGAATAATTCTGCACAGGTCGTCTGCTAACAACGTGCAAGTCTCTGAACCATTTGATTATGTCACCATAACCTCTGGCTGCTGATTGCCCTCGACTATATTTTACGTTAGGGTTTCCAGCAATTGAGCGAGTTTTTTTACGTTGGAGCCGTTTTAGTTAACCCCAACGAGATTTGGAACGATTTTATCTTGAATCGTCATTGTCGTTCCAATCGTGCATCCCTTACCTGCATGAGTATCTGGCATAATTCTAATTTTAGAACTTTTCACGAACTCTTGATTACATAGTTCAATAATTTGCCCAATTGCTCCTTGTTCCACATTATCTGTAAATATTTTAGCTTCATTAAATGAGCCTTTAACTGTAAGCATTGTCTTCTCCTTCAAGTTAGTTTTATTTTAAGGCATGACTTTATTAAACTATTTCAAAGCGCTTTATAATAGTTCTTTTTTGACGATTTACTCTAAAGATTTCATCTATTTTATTGATTTTCTAAATTTAATGAATACGAAAGAAATTCTTTATCAACTTGATAGCCATTTTTTTCATACAATGCTTGTGCCGATTTATTATCAATAGCAGTTTGTAAATCCAATGCTTTTGCTTTCGATACGATTGCAAATTTCTTTGCTGCATCTAACAACAATTGAGCTACTCCTTTTTTCCTTGCCGTTTCAGTTACATATAAGTCATTTAATATCCATAGCTTTTTCATTGATACAGAAGAAAATGAAGGATATAACTGAGTAAATCCCATAGATTGATCTTCTTCCTTCACAAGAAAAATAACAGAATCTTGTGTTTTGATTCGTTCCGTTATAAAATCAATCGCTCCGTTTAAATTACTTTCTTGTTTATAAAACATTCTGTACTGATCAAATAAATTTGCTACATCTGTAATATGTTCTGATTTTGCACGAACTACTTCCATCATGTCACCTCTTCTAACTAATAATTAATCTATTAGTTAGTTCGGTATATTTCATTAATTTCCTCTAATCGCTACACAGGGTACAAAACGTACGAAAAATAGTAATTTTTAATTGTAAAGTTAATAATATAAAAATGATCTAATAAATTTCCAAAATTTAGGTTTTCATATGAATTAACTTATAATAAGATTGAAGATGAAAAACTAATTTAATTTTTTCTATTATGTGAAGAAATTAACATGCTTACACTTGGGGTGACAATAAATGGATAAAAAAGCGCTCATTATTATTGATTATACGAATGACTTTGTAGCAGATGCTGGTTCATTAACTTGTGGTAAACCGGCACAGGAAATAGAACAAAGTATTCTTCAATTAACAAAAAATTTCATTAAAAATCAAGATTACGTTGTATTTGCAGTAGACGTCCATGATGAGAATGATCCGTTTCATCCCGAAACAAAATTATTTCCACCTCATAATATTAGACATACTAAAGGAAGAGATTTATATGGTGGATTAATGGATTTATACAATTCATCGAAAGGCAATTCAACTATTCAATGGATCGATAAAACTCGTTACTCTGCTTTTGCAGGAACAGAACTTGAGATAAAACTAAATGAAAGAGGCATTAATGAACTTCATTTAATAGGAGTTTGCACTGATATTTGTGTATTACATACAGCGGTCGATGCTTATAATAAGGGTTATAAAATAGTCGTTCACGAGCAGGCTGTTGCAAGCTTTAATGCAGCTGGACATGAATGGGCATTAAGTCATTTCAAAAATACTTTAGGGGCGGAAATAAGATGAATTACAACTTTCAAGATGATAGCCTTGCACTTCATACAGACCTATATCAAATTAATATGGCGGAAACTTATTGGGGTGACAATATTCACAATAAAAACGCTATTTTTGAACTTTATTTTCGTAAACTCCCATTTGGAAATGGATATGCAATCTTTGCGGGTTTAGAAAAAATAATCAGTTATCTACAGAACTTTAAATTTAGTAGTTCAGATCTTGACTATTTAAAAGAAGAACTCGGATATAAAGATGAATTCATTCAATTTCTGTCTAATGTAAAATTCACAGGTTCAGTTAGAGCAATTCAAGAAGGTGAATTAGTATTTGGCAATGAGCCAATCTTAAGAATTGAGGCACCGCTATTAGAGGCACAATTAATTGAAACTGCGTTATTAAACATTGTCAATTACCAAACATTAATTGCTACTAAAGCTTCACGAATTAAACATATCGTTGGTAATGATACGTTAATGGAATTTGGAACAAGACGAGCCCAAGAATTTGATGCTGCCATTTGGGGAGCAAGAGCCGCTTATATTGGTGGATTCCATGCAACTAGTAACGTTCGTGCTGGTAAATTATTTAATATTCCTGTTTCAGGTACACACGCTCATGCGCTCGTGCAAGCATATCGAGATGAATACATAGCTTTCAAAAAATATGCAGATCGTCATTACAATTGTACATTCCTAGTTGATACATACGATACACTAAAAAGTGGAGTGCCTAATGCGATTAAAGTCGCAAAAGAACTAGGTGATAAAATTAACTTTGCAGCTATCCGACTAGATAGTGGAGACTTAGCCTATTTATCGAAAGAAGCTAGAAAAATGCTCGATCAAGCTGGTTTCGTAAATACTAAAATTGTTGCTTCGAATGATTTAGATGAATATACAATTTTAAATTTAAAATCACAAGGAGCAAAAATTGATTCTTGGGGAATCGGAACAAAGCTTATTACAGCATATGATCAACCGGCTCTAGGAGCTGTTTATAAGTTAGTAAGTATTGAAGATGAAAATGGTAAAATGATTGATACAATAAAAATTTCTCAAAACCCTGAAAAAGTAACAACTCCTGGACTTAAGAAATTGTATCGAATTATTAATACTGTTAACCATCACGCTGAGGCTGATTATATTGCCCTAGAAGATGAAGATCCAGGGTCTGAGGAAAAAATAAAGTTATTCCATCCGATCCATCCATATATCAGCAAGTTTGTAACTAATTTTGAAGCTAAAGAACTTCATCATCAAATCTTTACTAAAGGTGAATTAGTCTACAAAGTGCCAGCCATTAAAAACATTCAGGATTTTGCTGAAAACAACTTAAGTCTACTTTGGGAAGAATACAAGCGTGCATTAAACCCTGAAGAATATCCTGTAGACTTAAGTCAAAAATGTTGGGATAACAAAATGGAAAAAATAGCAGAAGCTAGAAAGAAAACAGAGGAAATGAAAAATGGCTAAAATTGGGATTTATGGCAGTTCGTTTGATCCGATTACAAACGTTCATTTATGGACTGCAAGTACGATTGCTCATCGTTGTCAATTAGACAAAGTTATCTTTTTACCCTGCTCTTCAAAAAGAAGAGATAAACAATTACATAATACTGATGAACATCGTTGGAATATGTTAAAATTAGCGATTCAAAACAACTCAAAGTTTATTGCAGACGATTATGAAATGAGTAAAGAGGCTTGGGAAGTATTCACTTACTATACAATGAACCATTTTAAAGCTAAATATAATGAAGATGAAGTTTATTTCATAATGGGAGCTGATCTCCTAGAAGATATAGCAGAAGGAAAATGGAAATACGGAGATCAATTAGTTTCCGAAAATAAATTCATTGTAATGGCCCGTGATGGAATTGATATGCTAAAGACCATCTCTCGTTCTCCCTTATTAAGAAACAATGATAACGGTTCAAGATTTCATCTAATTGATAAAGGATTAGCGATGGAAATTAGTTCAACATATATTCGAGAAGAGTTTGCTAAAGGCGGCGAGCCAAGATATTTATTACCTGAGGATTGCTATGCTTATATAAAAAAATACAATCTGTATCAAAAGGAGAATGAAGATTGAACAGTTTACAAAAAGAAATTGTCGAAGAAATGAAAGTAAAGCCAGTTATCGATCCTAAAGAGGAAGTAAGAATAAGTGTTGATTTCCTAAAAAGCTATCTTAAAAAACATCCTTTTTTAAATGGTTTTGTATTAGGTATTTCAGGTGGTCAAGATTCAACTTTAACAGGAAAACTTGCACAAATAGCAATAGATGAATTAAATAGTGAGCAATCAGAAAAAAATTATCAATTTATCGCAATTCGATTACCATATGGCGTTCAAATGGACGAAGAAGATTGCCAGGAAGCGTTAAAGTTTATTCAACCAACTAAGACATACACAGTGAATATTAAAGCTGCTGTAGATGCTAGTGTAAAAACTTTAAAAGATATTGGCGTTGCCCTTACTGATTTTGCAAAAGGGAATGAAAAAGCACGTGAAAGAATGAAAGCTCAATATAGCATTGCTGCTATGAATGGGTGTGTTGTCCTAGGCACTGACCATTCCGCTGAGGCGATTACTGGTTTTTATACTAAATATGGCGATGGTGGTTCGGACCTTTGTCCGATATTCCGTCTAAATAAGCGTCAAGGAAAGATGCTACTAAAAGAATTAAATTGCCCACCAAAGCTATATGAAAAAGTTCCAACAGCTGACCTTGAAGAAGATCGCCCACAATTAGCAGATGAAGTCGCTCTTGGAGTTACATATGATGACATCGATGATTACTTAGAAGGTAAAGAAATTAATAGTGACTCTCAAGCAAAAATCGAATCATGGTTTAATAAATCTAGACATAAGAGACAAATGCCATACACTGTTTTTGATAAATTTTAATTCATTAAAGCTACCTATTTAGGTAGCTTTTTCACTTTTGTGCTCAATAAATGGATATGAAAGTTAAAATTGGACAACGTAATAATACAGTCATTAAGAAAGGAATGTTCATATTATGTGGATTTTATTTTTTATTCTTTTGATCTTATGGGTATTAGGTTATTTTACTTTCCATATCGCAGGCGGACTAATTCATATTCTATTAATTATCGCAATTATAGTCTTTATCGTTAACTTATTTAGACGTAAAAAGTAGCAAATCTTTAGGACTTTTTCTACAAACTAAAGAGCTTGATTTTTCAAGCTCTTTTTCTTATGCCATTTCGATTCCTAATCCTGTTTTTTACCCTCTTCTATATTCCTCTATTTTTGAATAAACTTCTATGAATGTCATAAATAAAAGAGGAGCGATATTATGCCTGTTAGTATGGAGCCTCCTATATCAATGGAACAAATGCTTCAAACAATTCGTACAGGACTTCCAAAAACACTTGAACCTAAAAATATAATAATTGTTGGTGCTGGTATATCTGGTTTGGTAGCTGCTTCACTATTAAAAGGAGCAGGACATGAAGTCACAATTCTAGAAGGAAATAATCGAATTGGTGGTCGTATTTTTACTAATCGTAATTTTTATGCAGGACAGTATATGGAAAATGGTGCTATGAGATTACCTTCCATTCATTTACTTGTTTTAGAATATATTAAGAAATTTAACCTTCCTGTAGAAGAATTCATTAATAGCACTCCAAACGATATTATATTCGTAAACAATGTAAGGACCATTCAAAAACTTTATGAAGAAAATCCAGACATTCTAAACTTCCCTACTTCACCACCTGAAAGAGGTAAAACAGCAGAATATTTAGCTCAATACGCCATGCAACCTGTAACTGACTTCATTAAAAAGAATCCAAAAAAGAATTGGGAAATCGTTATTAAATTACTTGATCGGTATTCGATGGAATATTATTTGAAATATAATCCTTATGGCAGAACATTATCAGTTGGAGCTATTGATATGATTAAGGTTATGCTTGGGATGGAAGGCTTTCCTGAGCTATCATTCACTGCCTTACTTCGAGAAGTAATGATTCTATTTACTCCTGGACTAAAGTTTTATGAAATAAAAGGTGGAAACGATCACTTACCGTATTCATTCCTACCTGAATTACAAGAAAATATTATTTACCATCAAAAAATGAAAAAAATTGAACAACACGACTCCTCTTCTGTAACTATTCATACAGAGGATACACAAACCTCTCAGGCATATACGGTAACCGGAGACTTAGCCATCATTACCATACCTTTTTCATTACTAAACTTCGTTGAAATCATTCCACGCGATTTATTTTCTTATAACAAATATAAAGCAATTCGACAATTACATTATGTTCCTTCGACTAAAATTGGTCTACAATTTAAAACTAGATTTTGGGAAAAAGCGGGTTTTATTGGGGGAAAAATGATTTCTGATCTACCTGTTCGTTATTCCTATTTCCCAAGTCAATCAGTTGGTTCAGAAGGTCCAGGTGTCATATTAGCAAGCTATACATGGGAAGATAACGCTTCAATTTGGGATAGCTTAACTGAAAAAGAACAAATAGAGAATGCGCTAGAAGATTTATCTAAGATTTACGGTAAAGAAATATATAACGAGTTTATTACCGGTAATACATTTAGTTGGTCAGAAAATCCTTTCTCAGGTGGAGCTTTTGCTATTTACAAACCTGACCAGCAAACAGAGATTGCCCCATATATATCAACTCCAGAAGGACTGATCCATTTTGCTGGTGATCACACTTCTACAGCCCCAGGTTGGATTCAAGGTGCAATCGAATCTGGAATAAGGGTGGCTTATGAAGTTAACGATTTACCTAAAACAACGGCTAATGAGAATTTTGAAACACATGGTCAAGGTTAAGCAATAGAGTTTTTTAAGTTATAACCTTAACAGCAATAGTTCACAAAATGCTTTGATTCAATTAATTAAACCCCTATGCCACGGAATTCAAGAAAAACATAAAACCCACAAGTACATAACCTTGTGGGTTTCCATCATGATTTTATCCAATTTTCAAATAACCTACAGAAGGAACAAAAGAGTATCCTTGATTAATAACCATATCTGTTATTTCTGTCGTTTCACTATCTTTGACTTGATGAAACAATTTATATTTTATTGATTTTACTTTCTTTCCTCTTAATACATTATTTAAATAAATTAACTCAATGTCTAAAAAAGGTATTCTGTACTTTAAATTATTCGTGATTCTATTTGTGATTAGTTCATTAAACTCAATATCGGCATTATTAACTGAATTTTTTTTCATATCATCTACTAATTTATTCTGTTTATCAGTAAACTCACTAATAATATATTCGATTTCCACTTTTGATAGGGAACGAGTTTCTTTTAATGGCAATGTAACTTGATTTGTTTTTTCTTTACTAAATAGTCGTTTAAAAAATTTAATCATAGTCCCGTCCTCTTCAATTTTTCTTATTTATATTTTGTCATGATTAAACAAGATTGTAAAAATAATTTTTTAGGCACTAATACTATTCTATTATTAAACCGAAATTCCTTTGTAGAATTGCCTCTCTTTTAAAATTTTTAGACCATAAATTTAATAATTCCAAGAGTCAGGGATTGAATTCGAAAATAAAAGACTGAATCAGATAAAAAACACCTAGAAATAGGTGTTTTTACTCTGTTTCACATGCGTAATTATCATGATCATGATCCATTTGTGCTTGGTAGGCTTTATTCCCTTTTGGTACTCCGTTTGGATAGACTTTTCTTAAGTCCGTGCAATTTTTAAAATACGGTTTATTATTGTTTGACGAATTATTCGTTTTTGTATGATTGGTTCTATTTTTGCTCCATAAACCAACACCTTGCTGCTGGGCAGTTGCTTGTAAGCTTCTTAGCTCTGATTCATAAGAATAATTACCATAATCATAAAATTTTTCTACATAACCTTTTTTTATGATTTCTTTTTGAATTAGTCTGCCATCAATCCATACCCATGCAAGTGTTCGATTATATTTATCCTTTTTGGGACCATCATATTCAAGCTGAATTGTTTTTGCATTTTTTAATAGATTACATGTATATGCTGAAGCTTCTTTTCCATATGGCTCAATCGTTTTTGTACTTTCTGGCGTATCAATATATAAGAATCTTGTTGTACCTACTTCAGTAAATTTGGCAGTATCACCATCAATACATTTTATAAGCTCGACTGTAAATTTTGAATCAGTTTTCGTATTAACTGATGCTGTTGACTGTGAACATCCACTAAGTCCAAGAATAGCCATTACAGTTAATAAAATAAGTCTTTTCATGTTGCTCCCCCAATTATACCTGTTACTACACATTATTTTAACAATAAAAACCAATTATGTATCGAAATATAGGGGGATATTTCAATCTTAATAGACTTTGCTTTGTATTACTTATTTAGGAATATAATGATCGCCATAAATAAAATGTTACGTAAGCTTCCCAGCCCTTCCATTTTGTAGCCATTTTTTTAATTTCTTCGATTGAAGGTTTTTTCTCTAATGATAGTTGATTTTTTAATGCATTATGAATTCCTACATCGGCAATTGGAAACGCAGATTTCTCTTGTAAACATTTCATCAAAACGTAATCAGCAGTCCAGTTCCCAACTCCTCGAATTTCTAATAGCTTATTTAACTTATTCTCGTAAGAATCTAAACGATTTAGAGCTTCTTTTGAAATGCATCCTTCTGCCATTAATTTTGCGATCCCAATCACGTATTCAGCTTTTCGTTTAGTAAATTTCATAGTGGTTAAATCGGAAACTTCAATTTTGGATATGACATCTGGAGTTGGAAATAACCAATATATTTCATCCTTCCACTTAAAGCTTTCTCCATATTTTTCAACAAAGCTTCTTTTTAAAGAAAAAGCAAATGACAGATTGATTTGTTGCCCCATAATTGCCCATGTAAATGCTTCAAATAAATCCGGAATTCCAATTACGCGAAGTCCAAAATGCTGTTCAATAAGTAATTGTAGCATTTGATTATCTTTACTTAACTCATAGAACTCGGTTAAGTCTCTGCCTAAATCAAATAAATCCCATATAAATCCTGCTGCAGCTACTTTTATTTCTTCACTTGGATTTTGGTCTGGAAATTCAATTAATAATTGGTCAAAATCACTACTTACTTTTAGTAAAATTATTTTATTTTCTATTTTAATAAGTTTAAAAAAATATTCCCCATTCACTTGATGGAGTACCTCATTTTTAGATCGTGCCAAAAATACTAAGCATTCTTTAAACCTAAAATCTTTTGGTGTTAAGATGGATATCGAATTCTTATTTTTATCTAATACGAGTGATGTATTAAATTCTTTATACACATTAATCACCTCTTTCCACAAGATTAGCATTCAAAAAGTATAATTATTGCCTCTTTTTCGTTATTTGAATTTCACTTAATAAACTTTCATAAATTAACAGTTTCCTTATCTTGCTGTACGGACTTTCCCTTTTGTGATAGATAGCTATGTAAGATCATACCGATCATGATAATAATCATTCCAATCCAAGAAATAATTGATGGAGATGCCGCTGATAAGAAGATCATTTCACCTATTACTGTGAATAATACTTCCATGGATTGGGTTGCTTCTACTGCTCCTAATTTTTGCATATTTCCCCTTACTAAATCAGTAGCCTGAAAAAATAATACAGTAGCAATTACACCTGATGAGATCGCTACAATTAAAGATTGTGATACTTGGTTTTGACTTGGTAGTCCTTCAGTATATAAACCATAGATTGATAGAATAATCCAAAATGGTAAGCTTGCTAAGGTCATTCCTAAAACACGTTGATATACATCAAGTTTTCCATCACATAATTCCATCATTTTCCGATTGCCAAGTGGGTATGCAAATGAAGCAATTATAACTGGTAAAATACCTGTTAAAACCGTTGAAATAGCTATTTTTGTAGCTAACTCAACTTGCATTAATAAAATACCAAATATGATTAATAAAGACATTCCTAATCCTTTAAAAGGAATTTTTCCACGTACCTTTCGAATTCCACTTGATGTTTCAATTGAAATGAAGAAAAATGGTGCTAATAGTGACCCAGATAATATTGTGATCTGCCATGAACTAGCTATTAACCATCCTGGAGAATAAACCGCTGCTAGACATATTGGTGCATAAAATAAACCGAATCCAATTGTTGACCATATAACCCAACTTTTTAGTTTGCCTTTCATTTCTTGCAATAGATCATAAAAATTTCTTCTAGAGATAACGATGATCAATAAAAAAGGTACCATAAAAAAGTACCTTAAGGATGCGCTCCAAATCCAACTTCCACCAGATAATTCCATCGAGCGGTTTAAAATAAATGTGATTGAAAAGAAAAATGCCGCTAATATTCCTAATAATATCGGGCGCATATTACCACCTCTATAATGTTCAAATATCTTTTACGATTAAATTAAATACTTTGTTCTCTGACTTAAATACAACATCCATTATTAAGACCTGACCTTACATGTTATTATTAGAGGCTTTTTCAACTAAATGAACTCCTCCAACCCACCAGTCTATTCCAATTAAATTCATTCGATTTGATTTTCCCGTTAGTACGTCTAATCCCCATTTAGTTAATGCAATTCTTGCTTTTGGGTTATGTTGTTTATAACTTGGTAATTCACTGTCACTACTTATTAAAGGGTGATCACCTTCCATTAATTCATTTAAAATTGCTGCGAAATATAAATCGCTTAATCCATCATTTGTTCTTTGTCTGACGAGTTTATTAAATAGTTCTGCAAAGGAATTAATACCTTCATTGATCATTGATAATGCTAAAAATTCTACTTCATTTAATCCATTCTGTTGAGAAGGAAAATATGTCATATGACTTAATAAAGCTTGTTTTAAAAACGGAAGCGCATGACATTTTTGAATAAAATTATCCAGTTCATCTACATTATTTGAACAATAAGCTTCCCATCCAGCACATGCTTCTTTTATTTGTTCTTCTGTAACTTCTTGTTTAGTTGGAAGTAATTCAATTAATTGTTGAGAAGATAATTGACCTAATCCGTGAAATGGTTTAATTCCTTCATATTCATTTATGCTAACCATCGAAATTTTTTGAAATCCAAGTGCTGATAATTCCGATAATAAATAGAGTATCGTCACCTGATCGTATCGATCATATTCGAACCATAGAACAACTTCCTCAGAACGAGATAGTTCATTTAATAATTGATATTGGCTACGGCAATTTTCAATAAAAAAACTCAAAGGAATTTGTAGCTTTTGTTCAAAAAATTCTGCTCTTCTATTATAAGTTTCTTCTAAAGGCCAATCTTGACTAAGTGGACCAAAATCATACATTTCTCTCCATACAACAATATTACCTTTTAAAGACTTTATTTTTCCTCCAACTACATCACCATTTACAATATGATTCATCTATTCATCTACTTTCTCCATTGGTTTAATAAAAAAAAAGAAAATACAGTTCTTAATTCTTCTTACCAATCGGAGATTCCTCTTACATATATTATTATTTTCAAAATAAAAACCACCTATATGATAGGTGGCGAGACATTTCCTTTTAATAAGGCTTTAATAAGATTAATTTGAATGTCACTTGAATATTGACCAATAGTCTTTATTTAATTTCTCTTTTTTGTTTTTTTCTACTAGAAGACATCTCAACACCAGTTTCCGATGTTGTAGTCCCTTGACCTTGTACATTTGGTGAACCTAAGCCAACTCTAGATGGATCTTTTTTAGTTTTTCCCATTTTAAACACCTCCATCTTTACTTTTTCTAAACTTAAACTTCTTTATTCAAAGAATATTTTTCCTGTAAATTGCAAATCTTATATTTCTGAGGAGGTGTTTTTTATGGCTAGAATCGGAGTAGAACAATCTTTAACAAATGTTCAAGAAGCATTACGTTCAGCGGGACATGATGTTGTTGAATTAAAACAGGAATCAGATGCAAATGGTTGCGATTGCTGCGTAGTAACAGGACTTGATTCAAATGTAATGGGAATGCAAAATGTAGCTACACAAGGATCAGTTATCGAGGCAAGTGGCTTAACAGCTGATCAAGTTTGTCAACAAGTTGAAAGTAAATTACAATAACAAATTACAAACTAAAGTTATATTAAACATTCTAAAGAAAACGCGCCGATTGGCGAACTTTAAAGCGAAGAAAGATGCGCAGTTGCACTTTTACCTTCTTCCTAAAATATGCGACTACGTCGATTCCCCTTCGTCGCTAGAAAATTTATACTTTCTAATGTGCAAAAAAGGGTAAGCAAAATTCATTGAAATTTGCTTACCCTTTTTTCAAATTATAAATTTAATCCACCATATAGCAAAGCTCCCATTACTATAAAAGCCGGATGTAGTTTTACTTTCTCCATTAATATGTAACTAATTACTCCTAAAAATAAAAACTGTCCAATACCAATTTGAAAATATGAATCATGAAATGAATTATAAGCCATAACACCAAGTAAAACTGCGATTGTTGGCTTGACGTAAAGAGTCATTCGCTTAACTTGAATCGAATGACGATATTTATACAAAATTCCCATTAAGGTCAGCATGAGGATTAATGATGGTGCAACAGTAGCGAATACAGCCAAAAATGAACCTAGTATACCACCTTCATGGAATCCGATATACCCTGCCATTTTCGTAGCAATCGGTCCAGGCAGGGAGTTTCCCATAGCAAGAGCCTCATTAAATTCTTGATGTGTAAGCCAACCTCTTGTGACGACTTCTTTTTGAATTAGAGGAATGGTCGCAGGGCCTCCTCCATACCCTAAAATATTAGCAACAAAAAACGCCCAGAAAATATTCCAATATACCATTATGCAGACAGTCCTTTTGATTTTTTACCTTCAACTGATTTGGTTGGCTTAACGACCGCATATAACAGTAGCCCACCAATTATAAATCCAGGATGTATATGAAAATATTGCATTAAAACAATCCCAACTAAAATATGTCCGATTGTAAAGGGCCATTTTAGCCCCTTAACGGAAGCTTCTATAAATTGCCAAGTTAGCACACCAAGCATGACTCCAACTACTGGAACAATTGCTTTAGTCATTCCTTGCACCCATTTTAGATCTTTGAATGTTACTAGAGTGGTCAATAAAACAACCATTAAAATAATCGTCGGCAGGATCGTTGCAATTGTTGCATTGATCATTCCAATTTTACCGCCAACTTTGAACCCAATGTATCCAGCCATTTTTGTATTAATCGGTCCTGGCAGTGTGTTTCCAATAGCGAGCACATCTCCGAATTCTTCATCAGTCATCCATTTAAAGCGTTCAACCACTTCTTTATGAACTAAAGGAATAGTCGATGGTCCACCTCCGTATCCAAGCATACTGCTCCTAAAAAAGGCGATAAAAATATTTAACTGTTTCATAAAATCCATCCCTTTAGATTAACTTTCTTTTAGTTTGCAATAAGACAAGAGCACTTCACACATTTGCCGCATGGTTTTTTCTTAACTGGATTAGGTTGATTGACCATGTTCATTAAAAGCGAGGTCTCCACATTACAAAACGAGCATGTCTGACCAGTTTGAACTTTTTGAATTTGAGGCATTTCTACTAACTTTAAGGCTTCTTTCATATGTTTGTCGCATACTAACAACATATCATTCACTCCCGCTCTTAAAATTGGATTTTATGGTGTAGATGTCACTTTCTTTTTCGGATGATCTAATTTTCGTTTTTTTACTTCATCTGTTACTTCTTCGTTCCAAGAAATCGTTACATCTTCGTCAGTGATGAATGCTTGACAACCTAAACGGAAGCCTTTGCTTAACCATTCTTCACCAAGTTTTCGACGCTCCTGTACTTTTATATGATCAACAGTACCCTCTTCAATTTTACAAACGCAGGATCCACAAACGCCTCCACCACATCGATTTGGTAGTTCTCCATCAAATCGAAGAGACATACGTAAAATATTAGAGTTTTCCGGTACTTCTAATACTTTTCCACTAGTAGCAAAATTCAGTTTCGGCATAATTCAAATCCTCCTCTTTATCTCTTTGGTATACAATATACCATATTTATAATTTTCTGACAATATAAATATTACATATATTAAGCTATTTTTCTTAATTTATATTACTCTATTTGTTTTTATATACCGGTCTGATATAATATTTTGTATACCAAATACGTCTTAATATTCAAAAAAAAGAGGTGATGAATGTGCTTAATATTGGATTAATTGGATTTGGAGCAATCGGACAAGATATCGCCAAATATATAAACGAAGGCAAGGCTGGTAATGTATTATTAAAGGCGGTTCTCGTACGGAGAAAGGATCAATACGAATCGCATATAAGTGATTTATTTTACGACAATGAAGAGGCTTTTTTCGGATTAGGATTGGATATCATTATTGAAGCCGCAGGTCATGAAGCTGTTTATAAGTTTGGGAAAAGGACGCTGTCTACTAGTAGTGACTTTATCATCGCATCTGTAGGTGCACTAGCAGATGATGAATTATTAGCAGAACTTGAAACTGCTGCAAAGCTTACTAACAGCAAGATCATCATCCCTTCTGCTGCGATTGCCGGATTAGATCGTGTTGCTGCATCTATGCTTCAAGGTGTTGATGAAGTAAAGCTTGTAACGAGAAAACCACCGAGTGCTTGGCGAGGAACAATTGCAGAGGAAAAGGTAGATTTAGATACCGTTAAAGAGCCAATTTGCATTTATAATGGCGTTGCTAGAGAATCTTCAAAGCTTTTTCCGGAAAGCACAAATGTTTCAGCAACCTTGAGCCTTGCTGGAATAGGATTTGATAAAACAAAAGTTCAAGTTTATGTAGATCCAAGCATAACGAGTAATACACACCAAATTTTCGTAAAAGGATTTTTTGGTGAAATGGAAGTAAAGGTAAAAAATATTCCTTCTTCTACTAATCCAAAGACGGGGTATATTGTAGCAATGAGTATTTGTAATACTTTAAAAAATAGAACTTCCTCTATCGTTATTGGGATCTAGTATCTTTACTATTTATGAAATACAAAACTAAAATAAAAAGCCCTCTTAGTCTAGACGTTCTAACAGTCTAACTAAAGGGGCTTTCATTATTTTTAGATTCCATAAAAGAAAAGAGACGAAAACATCCACAAACTATTTTTATGTCGTCTTTTCTTTTCTTTTTTCTATGTAGTTCATATACGCACGTCGAGAATTTTCGATATGAATTTTCGTTAAATACTCCGACATTTCTATTTCTTTATTTCGTACTGCTTTCATGATTTCAATATGTTCCCTCAATGATTCCTTGCGTCTTCCAGGCGTTTCATACCCCATATTAGCGGACATATGGATATAATCTGTTAAGCCGGATAAAATTTCAAATAGCTTCGGACTTCTCGCTGCCTTATACAGTAGGAGATTCATTTCGATATGCTCGTTCTCAAATGTTTCGTCTGAGTGTTCCTCAATATAAAGAAGCTCCTCGATTTTCTCATCAAACTCTTTTTGAATTTCGTCCGTCATTTTTTTAGCAGCCAATTTTGCTGCTAACACTTCTAGTGATGATAAAATCGTAAACACTTCCATAATGTCTTCATCAGAAATATTCGAAACGATGACTCCTTTACGAGGAACCGTTTTTACAAACCCTTGTGATTCCAAGCGGAATAAAGCTTCTCTAATAGGTGTACGACTAATGTTTAGCTTAACAGCAAGCTCCCGTTCAATTAATCGATCGCCTGGCTTATAATGCCCCTCTAAAATCAATTCTTTTAAATATCTATACGCATGTTCTCGGATTGAAAGAAAATTAGTTTCCATCTCCAATTAATTCACCTGCCTCCCATTTCTTGCTTATTTTAAAATAGTGTATCATCATTTTGTTAAAAGTAAATCGATATTTCTATTATAGTATCTTTTAAATAAGTAATCGAGTAGATAGATGGAAATTCATACCATTCATGTTCATACAAGCACGTTTGCTATTTAGTTCTTTTATCTCTCAAACCATTTTGATAAGTAAATCTTCTTAAAACTAAAGTTAACTACTTTTATTACCTACAAATACGAACTTTAATCCCAGTTTATTTTCTATACGAATGTTCGTACACCAAAAAAGGCGATGTAGGAATAACACCTAACCGCCTCTAAAATATTACTTTTTAATGTCTGCATCCGTAACAACTTCATAACCATCATTTGAAAGGAACTCTTGCAATGCTTGCAGGGCAGCTGTTCCTACAGCTGTATCCTGCTCTCCATTTCCACCGCTGATCCCCACGCCACCAATGACTTCTCCATTTACTACAATTGGAAAACCGCCTACAAAGATTGCGAATTTCCCATTTAGCATATGTTGTATTCCAAATGCTTCATTGCCCGGTAGAGCTGGTCCGTTTGGTTCTGTATTAAATAAATGAGTCGAGCGTTTATGGCCCGCTGCCGTATATGCTTTAGAAATAGCAATTTCAGGACCTGTAATACGAGCACCATTCATTCGTTCAAGTGCAATGACATATCCCCCGTCATCTACGATTGCAATTGTCTCTGGAACATTAATAGCCTCTGATTTTTTCTTAGCAGCTTCAATCATTACTTTTGCTTCATCTAGTTCTAGTTTTAATATTTTTTTCATTTAAAATCCTCCTTTAGTAACCGATATAGACTGTTTTTATTTGTGTAAAGAATTCAAGTCCAACTCTACCTGACTCACGGAATGTGGAAGTACTAGAGCGTTTTACTCCACCAAATGGTGCATTCATCAAATTACCTGTCGTTGTTCGATTTACTTTAACTGTCCCTGCTTGAACATCTTTAGTAAATTGATGAGCGAGTTTCAAATTATTCGTAACAATCGATGCTGATAATCCATATTCAACATCGTTAGCAATTAAAAGGGCTTCTTCATAGCTTTCTACTTCAATTACAGCAACTACTGGGCCGAAAATCTCTTCTTTAGCAATGCGCATTTCGGGTTTTACATTTGTAAAGATCGCCGGTTCAATATAGTAGCCGTTTTCGTATTTTCCATAAGTAAGTTGTTGACCTCCGTATTCAAGAGTAGCCCCTTCTTCTTTACCTATTCCTATATACTTCAGCACATTTTTTAACTGCTTTTCATTTGCTAGAGGTCCAATAATGACATTATCGTCAAAGCCGTCGCCAATTTTTAAATCGCTTGTTTTTTCTACTAATTTTTGCACAAATTGTTCCTTTACTTCCTTCATAACAATTACACGACTAGTGCCTGTACATGCTTGACCAGTAAGATGAAAGCCTCCATTCACGGTTAGATTAACTGCCAAATCAACATCTGCGTCATCCATTACAATTAGAGGATTTTTACCACCAAGCTCCATTTGTGTTCTTGTAATAAAGGATGTGTTTTTATGAATATGTTCCCCGGCGCTAGTAGACCCAGTGAAAGTAACTCCTCGTATAGCAGGATGTTTCACTAAGATATCCCCTATATCGGACGAACTTCCTGTTACAAAATTGATGACTCCTTTTGGTATGCCAGCTTCATGAAGCGCCTCAACAAGTCGAAATGCAATTAAAGGTGTATCAGATGAAGGTTTGAAAACAACTGTATTTCCAGTAATTAATGCCGGAGCAATTTTTCTAGATGGTATGGATAATGGGAAATTCCATGGTGTAATGACTGAAATAACACCAAGAGGCTCCCTTTCTGTTGTGACTCTCATATTTGGATCATCATTTGGGAACGTTTCCCCCGTAAAGCTTTGTCCCTCTATCGCATAATAACGAAGCGTTTCCGCTGAGCGAAGCACTTCCTGTTTGGCCGCGCTCATTACTTTTCCTTCTTCTCGTGTTAATTCTTCAGCTAGTTGTTCCACTCTCTGTTCAAGTATTGCTGCCGCCTTATTTAAAATAGCTGCACGTTTAGATGGTGGAGTTTGTGCCCAGGCAGGAAAAGCCTCGCTTGCTGCATCAATTGCTTGAATCACGTCTTGTTCTGTAGATGCCTGAAATGTACCGACAATATCTTCCTTATTAGAAGGGTTTACGCTTTGGAACGTTTTATTATCTACTGACTCGACCCAACTTCCAGATATGTAATTTTTATAAGTTTCTAGTTTAGTAGTTAGCAAATTTATCATCCTTTCTGAACAAGATGGCAGTTCCCTAGTCGGAAACTGCCATTTTATTTTCTAATTATTATGCTTGTACTAGAGCACCTAAATCCTTTTCAAGATATTCTCTCCATAAGCCATCCATATACATTCGACGCATTTTTGCACCAGTACGAACTACTTCTAAGCAACGTTGTTGTAACTCTGGAGTATCAGCATGATCAAGTACAATTTTGTATCCACGCTCTCCGTGAATTTCATCTGATACGATGTGTAAGTCGAAGAATTCAATCTCCTCATCTGTAAAGTTGTACTTCTCACGTAATGCTGGAGTTTGCTTACGATAAATGTCTGGAACTTGAGATTCAAGTCCTACAACTAATGCTGCAGTTGCTACTACGAAGTTTTCTCGTGCTGCGACAGCAAAACACCAACTCTGTAATCCTAACGTTGTAGGAGCCATATTGTTAGGATCTAATACGCGCTCACGAGTAGTTCCACAAGCTTCAGCAAATCGGATTAATAAGTCTGTATGGCGATCGCCAGCGATTTCTTCTTCGTACATATTTTGTAATGTGAAATCTTTTGCATCTTCATATTTTGGTAAATTTGGAGTGTTATGGTAGATATAAGCTAAGTAATCTGCAAAAGGTCCAACATAATGGTAATGATTTTCAGCCCAGCGAGCGAAGTGACTACGCTCTAATTTCCCTTCAGCCCATGCTACAGTAAAAGGTGCTTTTTGGCTGTGATTCCCTTTAATTGCTTCTTCTAACTCCTTACGAAACTCATCTTTAGATAATAATCTAGTCATCCAAACTCCTCCTCCAATATGTTTATGTAGTTTAATAGTTTAGTTAAACAATCGAAGTATACCAAATAACTTAAAACACCTATAAAAACTACTTTAATCGAGTGATTTATTTGTATTTTGTATTTGGTATACCAACTAACCTTATAGTAACCCATTGTTTTTTGTTTGTAAATATATTTTTATTAAATTTTCTAATTTTTCTAAATTTTAAAAGGATGCTCTACCATATAACGAGAGCGACAATGGTAGAGACTATTAAGCCTGTAGCAACAGGAAGTAAGTTTTTCCTAGCTAACTCTAAAACATTCACACCACAAAAACTAGCAACCGCTACCAATGATGACCACGCAATTAACGTTCCACCACCTGTCCACACAGATCCCATTTGACCGATAGCTCCTAGCGTTCCAGGCTCCATACCAACTCCCGGTGCTAATGCGCCTGATAAAGCTCCCACTAGCGGTAATCCAGAAAAACCTGAACCTTCTAACCCAGTAATCGCTCCAGTAATTAATAGACCAAACGCCGTTAAAACCGAATTATGTGGAATGATCGATTGACCAGCCTGAACTAAATCAACTAAGAAAGCTGGCTTTGCTACATTTTCTCCTAAGGAAAAAATGGTACCGCTAAAGTCCGAACTGCCTAAGAAGAAGAATGCTGCAATTGGAATAACTGGTCCCATTGCACGAAATGCAAATACGAATCCTTCTGTAATATGTTCACTAATTTTATCAAGAGCTTGTAAACGACGGAATGCTACACATGTTACTACTAACAACATAGTTGCAACACCACCGATAAATGCTGCACCGTCTCCTCCTTCAAATCCACTCATTTTACCATTACCAATTTTCGTTGAAAACATGAATATAATAACTGCTAGTAGTGATAGAGGGACTAATACAGCAAAGATTTTCCCCCATTTTTCACGCTCTCTATCATCCACAGTAGCTTCTGTTGCAGCAGCTATTTCATTTGCGGAAGAGTTTTTGTTTACAAGTGATTGTAAATGTTGCAATGAAGCTTCACTTTCTGATTTACCGATTGATTTGCGTTCAGTAAAGTACGTAATCGCGATTGCAACTCCCCCTGTAATTAACGAGAGAATCATGACCTTACCTGACACAGCTGATGTTTGAATACCTGCTGATTTTGCAGTAAGCATTGGAGCAATCTGCATAATATAGTCGGAAGATAATGCCATACCTTGTCCTGCAATAGAAACAACCATGGCACAAGCTATTGGCGATAAACCAGCACGAATAGCCGCAGGTACTAATAACGTACAAATAAGCGGAACGGCAGGAGTAGGCCAGAAGAATAAAGAAATGACGTATGTGACAACTAATAAAACAGCAAAAGCAATATGTCCGTTTTTCATCACCTTCTGCATCGGAGCAATCATTCTTTCATCTGCACCAGTATCTTTTAAGGAATGTAATAATGCCACCATAAAAGTGATGATTAAAAAGATGGTAAATAGCTCTTTTGCTGCTACAAGATTTGCGTTGAATAACGCTTGAAATCCACCAACAATTGATCCTTTATAAGCAACAGAAACAAGAAAGGTCCCAATGATGGTAGGCAATACAACCCCTTTTCGAAACAACATAGTCACAATTACAACAAGTGTCATGATACCATAAAGCCAGTGAGCAACAGTTAAATCCATAAACCCCACCCTCTCATTTATAGGTACTTACAACTTACATTCTTCTTCTAGATGTAATAGCTTTTGGAGTTCGTTTGAAAGGTTTTCGAGTGCTTCACCTACAATCTTTTCCCCTATTTCATAACTTGCTTTCGTTGCATCCCCAATGCAACCATTAGTCGTCATCTCTTCGTATCGATAAAACCCTTGAATAGCTTTACCAGGTCGTAGTTGTTTCCATCTACCTTCGTTTTGGATGCTTCCCTTAGTAATTTTATTTGGTCTAATTAAGTGAGGAGCCAAGTAAAGTGCTTCTGACACTTCACGTTCACAGCTGTGACCGAACAATGGCGAGTGAATAGATTCTGAGATTGAAAGTTTGGCAGATGCAGTCGTTTTAGCATAATAGATTTCCAAACCTAGCTCTTCTGACAACATGGTGCAAGCAACATTTAAAGTTGACTGATTGCCACCGTGAGAGTTTAATAATAAAAATTTTTGAATACCATGATGTTTAAGAGATACGATCATATCTTTTAAAATTGCGATAAGCGTAGTCGGTTGCAATGAAATGGTTCCTGGAAAGTTTAAATGATGGTGTGAAACTCCCATATTGACAGTAGGCGTTACAATTACATGAGGATACATTTTTTCAGCTAATTTCTCAGCCATTTTCTCAGCTAGAACTGCATCACAGCTTTCAACCATGTGAGGTCCATGCTGTTCGTGTGCACCGATTGGGATTATTGCTAGTTTTACAGTATGTAGTGCATCCATTACTTCTTCCCAAGTCATCTCAGTTAACAAATATGATTTCATATTTTCACCCCCTTTCATAGTTGTATCCGCTTACAAAACCTTCAACTTTCGTCCTATGAATTCAACCTTTAAATTAAAGAGGTATTTTGTATACCTAAATTATGCAAAAAAATTACTGTGCATTTACTGACTTTGCAACTTTCGGTATTGGGGCGTTTATATTTTCTTGTGAAATGACAATATCATCTTTGATTGTTAACTGACAGCATAAACGAATGCCTTCTTCAACCTTTTCGCCTAGCATTTTCTGCTCTTTCCAATTTGGCGGATCAAGCTTTTCTGCTCCTTCTAGCACTCTACATGCACATTTTGTACATTTTCCCATCCCGCACCCGTATTTCAGTTTTGGGAATTGACGGATGCCTGCCAACACAACTAAATTCGCGTGATCACGCACTTCTTGCTCAATAATTTCTCCTTCTACATGCAAGCGTACTTTTGGCATATGTATCCCTCCAACTTCTTAATTTTCTTAAAATTTCAAAAATTTAATCTGATTATAATTCGAATTTTTTAGAAAGTAAATACTATTATTTATTTGGAAATCTTTAACATTAAATGTTTTGTTAATTCAAAAAAACTTATTATTATAGCCTTCTATTATTTTTATTAAAAATTCAGAAAATTATATTGATTAATATTTTTTTCTGTATTACACTATGAATAGAATTTTGGTATACAAAATACCTTAGCTCAATACTACATAATTAGATGAGGAGTGTGCAAAGATGGGTAAGTATATTGTTTTGACGAATAAAGACACGTTTCAAACTATTGTAGATAACGAGGGATTAAAGGCAATCGAAACATACCACTTCTACTTTTTTAACGAACTAAAAGCTAAATATACAATTGCCGAAGTGTTAGATGACAATATTAAAATTAAACTTTACGAAAAGTATGAAGGAAAAGAATACGTGAATGACATTCGTGTAAAGTTCTTTGAGACATTTGAAACGATTGAAGCAGCACTAGAAGAGTTATACGAAATAGTAAAAGCCCAAGGTAACAGCGAGGACTCTCAGCATTCCAAATTAGTGAAGTCAGACGTACTAACTGTATAGATTACATAGAAATAGCACTGATCCAGTGCTATTTCTTAATTTTACAATAAAAAAAGACAACTATCATACTGTTGTCCTTTCGATTCTTCTAAATAAGCCACTCTAAACCAATCAAATAAAACATTACAATGAGTAAATAACTTATTGTATATGGTATATTCCAATTCGATACTTTAAAGGAGCTCTCTTTAACGATGCTCGACATTAATCCAATCGTCGCATTGTATGGCCCTACTAAAAACGCAGAAATGGCTCCGGCAAGTAATGACACAGTTAAAATATACGGTGATATACCTAAGCTTTGTGGATCTAGCGCTTCAGCCATTAACGTTAAGGTTACTGCAGGGTGTAGCCCTGTAAACGCAAATGCTAACGGAATTAGTGGTAATAGAATTAAAAATACCTCTGGTCCTACAATATCTTTAAAATGAGTGACTGCTATATTTACTGTTACATTTATATTCGTACCTTTTACAACGGAAATAAAAAAACCAGCTGACAAAAAAATAAAAAATTGGTCTTTCATTTTAAAAGAATATGAATGAAAATATTCCTTTAAACTATGTAAAAATGCTTTTTGCTGCTTAATGAAAAGAGACCAACCAAGCGCAAACGGTATTACTAGAATTGATACGATAATAACAAAAGAATACGAAAAAAGATGTTCTGCAAATGAAATAATGAGATTGAATAGAATAATAGCTATGAAAATATGAAAAACTTTTCCTTGAGTTACCACACCTTCTAGTGAAGCAGCTGTTTCATCTTTTACTAAATCATTTCTATGTCCTCTCAAAACATTTTGCCTTGAATTCCTTGTTGCTAATACCCAATCCAAAACAATCCCCAATATACTTAACGGTAATACATATGGTAAAATAGCTCCCCATCTAACCCCAGTTACGCCAATTACAATACCTACGATTGGTGTAATAGGAGCCCATAGTAGAGGCATCGCAAATCCATGGGTAATGGCTCGACTCATAAATCGATCTTCTTTTTTTATCGAAAAAAGACTTAAGGATGGTTGAATAGAATAGTAAGTCATTGGGAGAGTTGCCAAATTCATAAACATGCTTAAAAAGTATGATATTCCCGATGTCATAATGTACAATTGACCGGATGTTTTTACTTTTTTCTGTATGATCGTTTGAATGCCCTTTGCATACCCTCCCAATTTAACCGGAAAACCTAATATTGGAATTACTGCAAACATCGTAAGCAAATCAAGCATTGGACCGAATGAAAGGATATATTCTTTTATACTCGCATTGCTTCTCCAAAGAAGTATGAATCCTATTAGTAAAAAAATACTTCCTATTGTTCTAACGAGTGATTTTACTGTAAACATCGTATGAAGAACAATAAAGGCACAAAAAGAAGAAATAAAAAATTGTAAATCCAAATGAAACAAAGAGGAAAATAAATATAAAAAAATTACTAATCCAAACACATACTTTAACATTGTATCACCATCCTCTCTTGAACTTTGGTATACCAAAAGATATTAATTAGTATGATTTACAAGAAATTATACCATAATTACCTAGTTTTGGTATACAATTTTATCTTTTTCTGTTTTTCACTGAAAAGATATGTATAAGTTATAGGTGAATACATGTAAGCGCTTTGACTTCAAAAAGTTATTTTTTAATGGACTTTAAACTTTATGAAATTAGAGCAACAATCTTATATGGTTTTAAAGATTATTATATACAAATCACTATATGTTTAACCAATTTAAATGAGTGCACAATTTTAAAAACCTTACCGCATTCCGATAAGGTTTATATTTGCCTTTTAAGTTCTCACTTGAATTAATTTACATTAAAAAAAGAAATTATAGACGTATCAATCCCCTTATTAATGTAAAAGATAAAATTAAGGGAGGTGTCTTATAATGGCAAAAGATGTACTTTGCGAAGTTGATAACTGTAAATTTTGGGCTTCTGGAAACAAATGTAGTGCGGATTCCATTTATGTTGTGAGCCATAAAGGGAAACAAGCTAAAAACAACGCTGAAACTGATTGTAAAACATTTGAAGCTGGAATGTAATTGTATGAAGGGTAACCTACTTAGAAGGTTGCCCTTTCTTATTTATAGTATTGATAATAACTATCATTTTCATTCAAATTTATTCCAATTATTTTATATTATTTACATCTAAACCATCAAAAATATTAAATCTTGGATCTATTTCAATCATAATCGCTGTTTTCTTATGATTACATTTCAAAAAAATTATCTCTTTCAACTTTACACACTCTTAAAGCGAATGATTCATACCAGTCTTTTTTTCCACGTTCTTGCGCAACTTTGTGAGCTGCGTGCTCCTTCCAAGTCTTAATAGCATCCAATGACTCCCAATATGAAACCGTTATCCCCATTTCATGATCTCGAGCACTTTCCACTCCTAAGAACCCTTGTTGACTTGAAGCTAATTCAACCATTTTGTCAGACATCTTACTATACCCATTATCTCCATCCGTTCTTTTAGAACAAAAAATTACAGCAAAATATGGAGGTTTTGGCGTTTTTGCAAATGAACTCATTTTTCTCCCCTCCTTCTTCTATTAATCATATTTGATGAAAGAGTTAAATAACATAGACAAATTCAAAAAAGATAAATAAAAAAGCGATACTAGGATGTATCGCTTTTAAATCTTACTCAAAAATATAAGGATTTCCGCTTATGTTAGTTCTCATTTCTTCAGTTACTTGAAAATCTTCTTGTTGAAAATTTTGTTCAAATACTTCTTTATTAATTCCGCTGCCATCATAATGCGTTAATTTATTTTCCATAAAAATCACCTTCTAATTAATATTAGTTTTATGCCGTAAAACTTAATTATTAGAATAACCAATTCTGAAAAATAAATTATAAAAACGATGCAAAAAAACGCATCGTTTCCATTTTTTATATTAATTTAGTCTCATTCACTTTATTTGTTAAAACAAAAGAATAAATCGCAGAAAGTAATGCAAAAATAACAATAATGCCTCCTACTAACGCGTTCATTGTTACTGTATATTGAGTAATTAGGATCCCACCTAAACTTGACCCTAAAGCAATTCCTGTATGAGAAAAAGAGTTATTTAAACCAACTTGAATATCCGCAGAATCTTTTGCTACTCTCGCTAGACTATCTTGAACGGCTGGACTAATTGACCAAGATACCGTTCCCCATAGAACAACTATAATAAATAAACTAATTATTGAACTAGGAGCGAATGTTAAAGTTAAAATAGAAATAGCTAATAAACCTAAATTAAACACTAATGTTTTACTTCCACCAAATTTATCAGTAGACCAACCACCTAACCATCCACCTAAAATCCCTGCCATACCAAATACTAGTAAAACAATACTGATCATGTTAGTAGATAATCCCATCGTTTTCATTAAGTATGGTGTAAAGTAAGTATAAATTGTAAAATGTCCTGTTAATTGTAAAAAAGAAATGAGTTGAATTGATAAAATACGTTTATTTTTAAGTGTTGCTACTTGCTTAATCAATGGAATTGTAGGCTGACCTTTAACTTTCGGTAAGAATTTATAAATCCCTAGCATAGCCAATAAGCTTAATAAACCGACTAATACAAATGTCATTCTCCAACCGAAGTTTTCACCGATCACTGTACCCAAAGGGACACCAAAAACTAGAGATGAACTGATTCCCATAAATATAACTCCAATTGCTCTACCTCTAATTTCAGGAGAAACGATGTTTGTTGCAGTCGTTATTGAAACAACAATTACAACCGAGCAACTTGCTGCAAGTATAATACGCGCGATTAATAATACAGCGAAATTCGGACTAATGATGGAAAGAATATTTCCAAAGAAAAATACTGATAATGCGATTAATAGTAATTTTTTACGTTCTATTTTTGAAGTGATCGCTATAAAAATTGGAGCTCCAAAAGCAAATACTACTGAAAAAATTGATACTAGTTGACCAACCGCACCAACTGAAACATGTAAATCTCCTGCAATCATTGACAGTAAACCAGTAATAATAAATTCAACGGTTCCTGCGACAAATGTTGCAATAGCTAAAATATATATACTTTTATGCATTGCTAAACTCCTCAAGTATGACTATTCATTCATAATAATTTTTTGCCACATTAGTTTATTATATAGGTATAATTAAAATTGTCTATGCAAAAAAACGAATCTACCTAAGATTCGTTTTTTACACGTTGTTGAAAAACAACATTGTCAATTAAATTACCAAATTTTCGTAAAAGGAGTAGAGTGATGTTG